>NZ_PSWB01000002.1:0-209680 GCF_002931865.1 Rathayibacter sp. AY1C7
GCGGGGGCGGCGTCTAGGGGCAGTGTGCGACGGGCGGCCGCGGCGGATCGGACGCGCACGTGGTCGGGCGGAGCTGTCGGGCAGTGTCCATCGAGCCCGTGTTCGCCTCCGGTGGCGATCCTCGACCATGCGATGGACGGGGGCGCCGGCGGCTCCGAGCGGTGGTCGGGTGCGTGTGCAGCGTGCCGGGGACGCGGCCGTCAGTGCGTGGGCACCCGCTCTGGACGGATGCGCTCGGGAACGGGGACGAGCGCGTGGGTGATCGCGCTCGAGAGGGTGAAGGCGCTGGAGTCGAGGTGCGAGGAGTGCCCGAGTCGTGTCGCTTCGGAGGCGCGCTGCTTCGCTCCGGAGGCGGGCCGGATGTCTCCCGAGAGGCTGATCTCGCCGAACGCGGCGATCCCGGGCCGCAGCGGCGTGTAGGCGTGGGCGGAGGCGATGGCGACTGCGATCGCCAGGTCCGCCGCCGGCTCCATGAGCTTCACGCCGCCGACGGTCGACACGTAGACGTCGCAGCGCCGCAGGGGGATGCCCGCCTGCCGCTCGAGGACCGCGAGGATCATCGCGACCCGGGACGCGTCGACTCCGTTCGTGACGCGGCGGGGGTGCTCGCCGTCGTTCGCGATCACGAGCGCCTGGATCTCGACGGGGAGCGCGCGGCGTCCCTCCATCGCGACCGTGACGCAGATGCCCGGGGTGGGGAAGCGGGTGCGGCTGAGGAACAGACCGCTCGGGTCGGGGATCTCGGCGATGCCCTCGGCGGTCATCTCGAAGCAGCCGACCTCGTCCGTCGGGCCGAAGCGGTTCTTGAGCGAGCGGACGAAGCGCAGTGCCGTCTGCCGGTCGCCCTCGAAGTGGCAGACCACGTCGACCAGGTGCTCGAGCAGGCGCGGCCCCGCGATGGAGCCGTCCTTCGTGACGTGTCCGACGAGCACGAGGGGGAGCGCCCGCTCCTTGCAGACGCGGATGAGGGTCGCGGCGACCTCGCGGACCTGGCTGGGACCGCCGGGCAGGCCGTCGACGGTGTCGCTCGCGACCGTCTGCACCGAGTCGACGATGAGCAGGTCCGGCCGGACCTCGTCGATCTGGCCGAGCACGGTGGCGAGGTCGGTCTCGGCCGCGAGGAAGAGGCTGTCGTGCATCGCGCCGGTGCGCTCGGCTCGCATGCGCACCTGCGCGGCCGACTCCTCCGCGCTGACGTAGAGGACCCGCTGGCCCTCGGCCGCGGCGCGGCTCGCGACCTCGAGCAGGAGGGTCGACTTGCCCACGCCGGGCTCTCCCGAGAGCAGCACGACCGCGCCGGAGACGATCCCGCCGCCGAGCACGCGGTCGAGCTCGCCCACGCCGGTGGGGCGGTGCGCCGCCGACGTGGTCTCGATCTCGGTGATGGGCCGCGCGATGCGGCCGGCGGCCGGAGCCACAGCGGCGACCGCGCGGACGAGGCCGGTGCGCTCGGTGCTCTCGATCACGGAGCCCCACTGCTGGCACTCGCCGCAGCGGCCTACCCACTTCGCGGTCGTCCACCCGCACTCCGAGCAGCGGTACGGGGCGGTGCGCGTCTTCGAGGAGGCCATGAGGTCCTTTCGGGGCGGAGGAAGGGGACGAGCGCGACGCTACGGGGGACCCCCGACACCGCCGCTCGTTCGAACGTGTCTTCGACAGTACCGTCGACCACCGACGCCGCGAGCGGGGCGCGCCAGGCCGGGGGAGAGGTCTCGTGGAGGCCGCCTGTGGAGGAGCGTCGTCGCGGAGGAGCGGAGGCGGAGGATCGCGCCTCGGAGAACGACTCAGCCCCGAGCGCCGCTCCGTCGGCGTCGGACGTCTGCGGGAGACTGGGGGACATGCCCTCGACAGTGCACGTCCTCAAGTCCGGCCGCCCGCTCGGAGTCAGCTGGTCCGGCCCCGAGGGCTCAGAGCGGGTCGTCGTCCTGGCGCATCCCGCTCCCGGCTCCTCGGACTTCGACCCCGACCCGGAGGCGACCGCGCGCCACGGGGTGCGCCTGCTCTCGTTCGACCGCCCAGGCTACGGCGCTTCCTCCCTCCTGACCGACCTCGACCCCGCCGGAGCGGGCGTCGGCGCCAGCCCCGAGCAGGCCGCCGCCGACATCGCCGAGTACCTCGCGACCGTCGGCATCGCCTCCGTCAGCGTCGCCGGCTGGTCGGCGGGAGGCCGCGTGGCCCTCGCGCTCGCCGCGAACTACCCCGGCCTCGTGGAGCGCGTCGCCGTGATCGGCACGCCCGCTCCCGACAGCGCCGTGCCGTGGGTCGGCGACGAGAACCGCGCCGAGCTCGCCCGCTTGGCCGACCTCCCGCTCGACGAGGCCGTCCGCGCGCTCACCCGCACGCTCGAGGGCGCCTTCGGCCCGACCCCAGCCCCGGACGCCCTGCTCGGGATGCTCGGCTCCGGCGACGCCGACACCGCGGTGCTCGAGGCCCCCGGAGTCCGCGAGCGGCTCTCGCGCATGCTCGAGCGTGCCGCCGCCCAGGGCGCCCTCGGCATGGCCGCCGACCTCATCGGCTACGGCGTGCAGGAGTGGGGCTTCGCCGTCGAGTCCGCCGAGCCGCCCGCGCTCCTCCTCTACGGCGCCGAGGACGCGGTCGCCGGCCGCCGCCATGCCGAGTGGTACGCCGCCCGGCTGCCCGACTCCCGCCTCGAGGTCGTGCCCGGCCGCGGCCACCTGCTCGCGATCCCGGAGTGGGACCGCGTGCTCGGCTTCCTCCTCCCCGCCTGACGGCGGCCCGTCCGCTCGATTGGCGCGACTTCCGGCCGTCGCGTACACTCGACTCCGGTACCGTGTCCGAGCGGCCGAAGGAGCATGTCTCGAAAACATGTGTGGGCTTGCGTCCACCGTGGGTTCAAATCCCACCGGTACCGCCAACGAGAAGGGCCCCCCGCTTCCACGGAAGCAGGGGGCCTTCGTCGTTCTCGGCGTCGTGCGGCGGTCGCGACGTGCGGGTAAGCCGGCGCGGAGCAGCCAGGAGCCGCCGGCGCGCAGGGCCCGGTACAGGCGCCTGACCGCGTGGTCGGCCTCGGCCGAGCCGACGTCCGAGAAGGAGCCCGCCCCGCCCCAGAGCCCGAGCGCGTCGGCGGCCGCCGCCCGGACCTCTCGGCGGGTCGTCGCTCCGGCGAACAGCTCGTCGAGCCGGTCCGCGACGCGGGCCCGCGCGCCGTCCTGCTGCGACCGTGCGACGTCGCGCACCTCGGCGACGGCCGCCGTGATCTCGGCGAGCACAGCGGGGATCGTGCGGTCCATCCTCCTGAGCCTAGGAGCGCGAGCGCGAGCGCTGCGAGGCGGCGTGGGTCAGGAGCGTCGCCACGACTCCGACGAGCACGCCCAGCGCGGTCTCGAGCGCCCGGTCGCGCAGCAGCACGAGCTCGTCGACGGGGTGCGCGAGCTCGACCATGAGGATCGCGAGCGGAGTGACGAAGGCGAGGGTCAGACCGTAGTTGCGGCCGACGACGAGCTCGGCGGTCATCTGGAGGAGCACCACCACCACGATCACGGCGAGCGGCGAGAGCGGCAGGGCCAGGAGCGCGGCCGCGATCAGCACTCCGACGATCGTGCCGAGCATCCGGTGGCCCGCGCGCACGAGCCGGGCGCCCGCGTCCGCTCCCGAGACGGCTGCGACGGCGGAGACCATCGCCCAGTAGGGGTGGCCCAGGCCCGTCGCGGTCGGGATGGTGCCTGCCACCAGGACGACGGCCCCGAAGCGGAGCAGGGCGGCGCGCGTCGCCGGACGGGCCGCCGCCGCGCGGAACGAGGTGCGCCACGGCGTCGGGGCGAGGCGGCGTGCGCGGGGGAGCGCGAGACCGCTCAGGCCGACGACGAGCGAGAAGGCGGCGGAGCCCGCGGCGAGAGCGACGGCGAGCGGGATCCGCGAGGGCTCGGACGGGACGGACGCGCACGCCGTGACGGCGAAGACCGGGAACAGCGGGCCGGGCGGGTGCCAGTGCAGGGCGTCGCTGAGGTAGGCCGCCGCGACGGTCACGGCGACCACGACGGGGATGATCAGCCAGTCGCGGTGAGGAGAGAGGGAGACGACGGTGCCGAGGGTCACGGTGGTGACGAGGAACGCGGCGGCCGACAGCTGCATCAGCAGGCGCGGCCGGTGCGTGTGCTGGCGACCGTAGAGGGCCGTGAAGGCGCCGAAGGTCGCGTAGAGGGCGAGATCGGTGCGGCCGAGCGCCCAGAGGACGAGCAGCGGGACGGCGATCGAGACGCCGGCGCGCAGGGCGACGCGATGAGCGCCGGCGTGCGGGCCGAAGGCGAGGAGCTCGCGGGGGTGGGGCAGAACGGGGGTGGCGGCCATCGGGTCCTCTGATCGGGGTCCGAGCGGCGGCGGCCGGAGAAGTGTTTCACGGGTGAAGCAGATATACTTTACGTGTGAATCAGTCTGAAAGCCAGCCGGGCGACGCGGTCGACGAGATCAGGGCGGGCTGGGCGGTGCTGCGGCCCGAACTCGACACCTCCGCCGTCGACGTCGTCGGGCGGCTGATCCGCGCCTCCGCGCTGATCGTCCGGGCGACGGAGGAGCTGCTCGCCGCCCACGGGCTGACCCGCGGCGAGTTCGACGTGCTCTCCACGCTGCGTCGCGCCGGCGCTCCGCGGTCGCCGACGACCCTCCGGACGATCGCCCTCGCCTCCGCTCCCGCGATCACCAAGCGTGTGCACTCGCTGGAGCGGCGGGGCCTGGTGCGGCGCGCCGCGAACCCGGCGGACGGGCGCGGCTCGCTCATCACGCTGACTCGCGAGGGGGAGGAGCTGGTCGACCGGGCCTTCCCCGAGGTGCTCGACGCCGAGCGGGCGCTGCTCTCGGGGGTGCCCGCCGATCTGCGGGCGGAGGCGTCGCGCTCGCTCCGCGCGGTGCTCGCGAGCGTCGAGGCCGCCGCGAGCCGGTGACCCGCGTGGTGACTGCGAGGCGGCGGGCGCTCGCTACCGTGGTCCCATGCGCCTGACCTCGAGCTTCACCGTGCCGACGCGGCCGCCGGTGCTGCAGCTGGTCAAGACGGCGGCGGCCACGGTCGTCACCTGGCTCCTCGCCGGCGTCGTCTTCCCGGGGACGCTGCCCGTCTTCGGCGCGATCGCCGCGCTCCTCGTCGTCGCGCCGAGCATCAACCAGTCGTTCTCCAAGGCCCTCGAGCGCTCGGTCGGCGTCATCATCGGCGTGATCGTCGGATCAGTGATCGGCACGGTGCTCGGCGGCGAGAGCATCATCGTGCTCCTCGCGATCGTGGCCGCGATCGCCGTCGGGTGGGCCGTGCGCCTGACCCCCGCCTCCGCGGTGCAGATCCCGATCAGCGCGATGCTCGTGCTCTCGGTGGGCGCGGTCACGCCGAACTACGCGCTCGACCGCATCCTCGAGACCCTCCTCGGCGCGGCCGTCGGAGTCGTCATCAACGTGCTCATCGTCCCTCCGGTCGTGCTGGCACCGGCCGAGCGGGCGATCGGAGACCTCACCGCTCAGCTCGCCGCCGCCCTCGACGACCTCGGCGACGCCCTCCAGGCCCCCGTCCCGCGACGTCGGCTCGACGAGCTGCTCATCAACGCCCGGCTGCTGCAGACCATGCAGAGCAAGGCGGAGGAGGCGATCGCGACCGGCGAGGAGTCCCTCCGCCTCAACCCGCGCCGCTCCGCCCACCGCGACCGGCTGCTGGCCCTCGACTCCGTCGTCCCGCGGCTGGGGCGCATCGTGACCCGGGTCCGCGGCATGACGCGGACCGTGCACGACCTCTACGACGACGAGCTCGTCGGGGAGCCGACGATCGCCGACATCGCCGTCCAGCTGCACCGGGCCGCCCACGATCTGCGGCTCCTCGTGCAGTCCTCGGTCGACGTTCCCGAGCCGGAGGCGATCACCGACGAGCTGCCCGCTCTCACCGCGCCGCTCGTGATCGCGACTCCGCATCCGCAGCACTGGATCCTGCTGGGGGCGCTCGCCGAGGACCTGCGGCGCATCCGCGAGGAGATCGTCGGCGCGGAGTCCTGACGGGCGGGCGCGGAGTGGCGTCGGCGGGAGGGCTGCTCTTGCTGCGCTCGGCGTCTCACGCCGCGCGACGTGCGGGTCGTGGTGGCCTGTGGTGGTCAGCCGTCCTGCTCGCCGTCCTCCCTCGATCCGCCGCCCTCGACGAGCTCGCCGTCGCCCGCGTCCGGAGCGACCTGGTGCAGTGCCTCCGGATCGCTCGCCTCGGCGTGGAGGGTCTTGCCCTCGGCGATGAGGGAGTCGTCGTCCACGAGGATCCCGGCCAGCTCGGTGATGCGTCCCCGGAGAGCGCCGATCGGGTCCTCGGTGGGCGCGTCCTCCTCGGAGTGGTCGACCTCCGAGTCGGGGTAGCGGCGGAGGGCGGCCTCGTCCCGGTCGGGCTGCGGCGCCCGCGCGTGCTCGACGCAGAGGCGGGCGACCTCCTCCGCGTGCGCATGCATCACGGAGTGGGAGGCGTCGGGGATCTCCCAGGCCCGCGCGTGCGGCATCGACCGGGCGATCTCCTCCGCCCACTCGCGCGGAACGAGCCGGTCGAACTCGCCGCGGATGACGAGGGCGGACGCGCGGATCCGGGGGACGGTCTCCTCGATCCGGTAGTGCATCATCTCGGGCAGCACGCGGGAGAACCAGCGCGGTCCGCAGAGGAGGTAGGCGCCCGCGGCGAGGATCGCGACCTTGAGGGGCTCGCGGACGCTCGACTGGGCGAAGCGGAGCGCGGCGGTCGGGAGGCGGCGCTCGTGCCGGTTCATCACGGGTCCGAGCAGGACGATGGTGGTCAGCTCCGGACGGCGCGCGGCGAGCTCGGCCACCACCTGCGTCCCCATCGAGTGGCCGAGGACGACGGGATCGTCGAGGCCGAGCTCGTCGATGACGGCGCCGACCAGCTCGGCGTAGTCGCCGATGTCCATGCGCCGCGCGTCGATCGGGTGCGGTACGCCGCCGAAGCCCGGCAGGTCGAGAGCGTGCACCGGACCGAACTCGTTGAGCGCGGGCGCGAGGCGCTCGAAGTAGGTGGCCGCGACTCCGATCCCCGGCACGAGGACGAACGTGCGCTCGCCGTCGCGCCCCACTGTGCTCACCCGCGCCCAGACGTCTCGGTGGTGCACCCGCTGGACCGAGACGTCGGTGCTGCGGGTGCGGCGGTGCGGATCCCGCCCCCGGGAGCGCGTGGTCGCGAAGACGTCGCGGACTCCGCGCCGCAGGGTCGTGGCGAGAGTGGGGAGGAGGTCGCTCGGGCGGAGCACGGGGCCTCCTTCGATCGGGGGAGTCGGTCGCTGCGAGCCTAGGCGCTCGCCGCCGGGCTCAGATCAGCATGTCGTCCGACCTGTGGAGGATCAGGCGGGCCGGCCCGGTGTGGAGGACGCCGTTCGTCAGGGGGGCGGTGCGGACGCCGCCGCGCCTCCGCATCGCCCGGAACGCCCCGGGGGCGAGCACGACGTCCATCCAGGCGCAGGGGTTGGCCGGTCGTCCGCCCTGGAACTCGATCCGCTCCCCGCCCTGCTCGATCGCGAACGTGCGGCTGGCGAGCGCATCGACGTCGGCGCCGCGGACGAGGATGTTGCGGCGGGCGTCGGCGGGGTCGAAGGGCCCTGCGCCGAGCTCGGCGGCGATGTGCTCGAGGGTCTCGACCGCGAAGAGCGTGATCGCCGCGGGGCGGTGCGCGCGCTGGGCGAAGAAGCGGTCGCCGACGATGCCGAGGCCTGCGCGGATCTCGATCCGCTCGGGCTGCTCGTTGCCCTCGGACGGCACCGGGCCATCGGCGGGGCGGCCCTCGTAGCGGTGCAGCGGAGAGACGACGAAGCCCACGAGCTCGATCGCGGCGGCCTCCATGAGCCCACGGTACGCCGTGAGGGGGAGCAGCGGCGTCCGCCCGTCGGAGGCTCTGCGACGCGTTCCGAATTGCCAGGGAGGAATGGGCGCCCGGGCGCCACAGGAGCGTCCAGGGAGGGAGCCCTCGCTGCCGCCGCCGCCGATTCGCGGAGGGGGCTCCCGACATGTATAGTCGTACCTCGTTGCGTGAGCCTCTGGCCCACGCGATGGATTGCGCCCGTAGCTCAACGGATAGAGCATCTGACTACGGATCAGAAGGTTGGGGGTTCGAATCCCTCCGGGCGCACTCTGGTTGAGACAGAGCAGAACGGCCCGCTTCGGCGGGCCGTTCTCGTTTTAACGGTCGCGGGTTCCGGTGGGTGTCGCCGTCGGTCTCACGGAGAGCGCACGGCGACGGTACGGCCGGTCCTCCGCCTTCAAGGGCGTGTCCTCTCCACGTCGTCGACAGTGCGGGACGTCCTTGGCCCGCGAGCTCATCGGCACCCGCGATCACGCCTCGCACGCTCTGCGATCACGTGACCGGACCGCGCCGCTCGCCCCTTCCCGCGCGCCGTTTCCTCCTCCACAGCGCCCATCTCGCGCCGTTCTCCACGGATGCAGCTGCCCCTACTGCGAGGACGTCGAACCGAGCAATACTCTCCTTCCGTGGGGCTGAACGGTCGCCGCCGACGCAGTGCGCTCGGTCGGCAGAGGAGAGGACATCGGATGAGTCGAACGGAACAGTCGGGGCGGGACGAGCGCGGACGACCCCGAGCGCGGACGGCACGAGCGCTGGTCGGCACGACGGCGGGCTGCGTGCTCGTGAGCGGGCTGCTGGGCGGAGGCCTCGCGCCGCCGCCCGCCCTCGCCGCCGACGGTCCTCACACGACGATCGAGAACACCCTCCTGCAGGGAGGCGCGACGAACGCCGGCGTGACGACCGTCTCGGCCTGGGTCCAGAAGGGCGAGACGCTCCGGGTGGACCTCCACCCGCTCCAGGCGGGCTCGGGGACCGGCGAGGGCGAGACCGGCGGCGGTACCGCCCGGGTGACGGCTCCGGGCGGAGCCGTCCTCGACGAGCAGGACTTCGCGCCCGGAGCGGCGCCCTCGGTGTCCGCCGGGGGCTCGTTCGTGGCGGACGAGACCGGGGTCTTCCAGATCCGGGTGTCCGACGACGACGTGACGGCGCCGGTGAACCTCGTCTGGAGCATCGGCGTCCAGGACGCGCGGGGCGCGGCGGTCGCGGGCCGGGTGTGGTCCGAGTCCTATGCGATCCAGTCCGGGGCGAAGGAGTCCTACTCCTCGCCCGAGGAGCGGCGCTCCTCCTTCACGCTTCACGCCGTCACGGAGACGGGCGCCCGCTACGAGCTGGGGCTGCGCGGCTACGACGGAGTCGCCTCGACGGTCCAGGCCACGAACAAGGGCAATGTGAAGGTCGGGTCGTCCGATCCGTCCTACCTCTCGGTCCCCATGCCGCAGTCGAGCGAGGCGGGCGGGATCGGGGCTCAGTACGTGCAGGCGTCCGGACGCTCCGGGATCGACGGCCTGCAGACCTACAAGCTCTTCCTGGACCCGCCGTCGTCCGACCTGCCGGAGTCGATCGCTCCGGCTTACCGCGCGCCGACGATCGAGGGCCTCGCCTTCCGGCGGTCGTCCGCGGGCTCCGACGCGGGCACGCTGACGGGCGTCCTGGGGACGCAGCCGGGCACCGTCGTCGTGGACGTCGATGCGGACGGGGACGGCTCCTACGACAGCGAGCGCGACGTGCACCTCACCCGGATCGCGGGGACGACCGGTCCCTTCTCGGTCGACTGGGACGGACGGGACGCGAAGGGCGGAACCGTCGACGTGACCGACCCCGACGTCACCTTCCGCGCCTCCATCGGTCGCACGAACGAGTTCCACTTCACGCGGGTCGACGCCGAGACGTCCGCCGGCGGCGTGTCCGTCGTGCGGTCGACCGGCGGCGGCGACGACCCGTCGACGGTGCACTGGGACGACTCGCTCCTCGCCGGATCGAACTCGGAGCGGTACTCCGGCACCTCCGCGGTGACGTCCGGCGACGGCGGCACCGACTCGTCCGGCGGGGTGCACCGCTGGGAGGGCGACGACTCCGGGCGGGGCCGCGTCCCCAACGCCAACGACTCGGTGCACGGCTCCTACGGCGACCTGCGGGCGATCGACGACTGGGCCTACGGCTCGGACGGTGCGGTCGCGGTCGCACGCCTCGATCCGCTCGCGCCGCACGTGAGCATCGCGAAGACCTCGTCGGTCGACTCCGCCACTCCGCTGCTCCGCGGCGCCCGCGTGCCCTACCGGGTGACGCTGACCTCGGACGGGACCGGGGACTACTCCGACGCCGCCGTCATCGACTACCTCGACAAGGGCGTGCTCGACGACGCCGAGCTCGACGCCGTCTCCCTCCGCACCTCGCAGGGCACGGCCACGATCGACGCGGAGACGGGCCGCATCTCCTGGGCGGCCGGCAGCCTGCCGGTCGGGGCGACGGCCGAGCTGACCTTCGACGTGATCGTGACCGGCGAGGGGGACCGTGCGCTGACGAACACGGCCTGCCTCGCCGATGCGCCCTTCGCTCCCGCCTCGTCCGGCACGGGGACCGACGCGAATCCCTGCGCCACCGTCCCGCACGACATCGGCGAGGGGTCGCTCCTGATCCGGAAGACCGCGTCCCAGGCGAGCGCCGAGCACGGCGGCACGGCGGGCTTCGACATCGTCGTGGCGAACACCGGAACGGTCGACGCGACGGACGTGACCGTGACCGACGTCCCGACGCTCGACCACCTGCTCGAGGCGACCATCGAGAACGGCGCCGGAGGAACGCAGCCGGCCACGGAGCCCGTCACGGGTCTCGACATCCCCGCCGGCGGCCAGGTGTCGCTGCACGTCAGCGGCCGGGTCGCCGACGGGTACGACGCCGCGACCCTGCCCAACCGCGTCTCGATCACCCACCAGCCCGAGGGCTTCGACCCGCCGACGGTCGAGAACGCCTGCGTTGACGATGCGACGTCGTCCTGCGCCGAGATCCCGGTGCCGCCCGTCGAGGGCAGGCTCTCCATCGAGAAGACGGCGATCGGGAATCAGGTCGACCACGGCGGGCGTGCCGGGTTCCGGATCGTGGTCGCCAACGAGGGGGCTCGCCCGGCGGACGGGGTGACCCTCACCGACATCCCCGAGCTCGCGCACCTGAGCGACGTCACGATCTCCCGGGACGGCGGCCCGGCGTCGTCCGACCTGACTGTCGAGAACCTGTCTCTGGCAGCGGGAGCGTCGACGACGTTCACCGTGACCGGACGGGTCGCCGACGGCGTGGACGCGTGGACCATCCCCAACCGGGCGCGCCTGACCGAGGTCCCGGAGGGCTTCGATCCGACGACCGTCCTGCACCCGTGCGCGGACGACGGCGGAGCCAGCTGCGCCCAGGTGGCGGTGCCTCCGGTCGGACTCGTGCCGACGGTGCTCGCCTCGACGGGAGCGGCGGCCGGGCCCCTCGCGGCCGGAGCGGGCGCTCTGCTCCTGGCCGGCGGCGCCCTGACGGCGCTGCGCCGTCGCTCGACCCGCACCTCGTGAACCGGAGCCCGGGCCGCTGCAGCGCGGCCCGGGCTCCCGGACCCTCTCCTCGAAAGGCACTACTGCATGACCGAGCACGGCCTCCCGTACCGCATCACCGAGCGCTTCCCTCTCCCCGATGGACGCGTCGGCGTCAGCACCTGGTGGTCCGCCGACCCGGAGCAGCTGGAGCAGCAGCTCCGCACGCGCTCCGGACATCCGCATCCCGAGAGGGAGCCGGTCCGGAGACTGCACCTCGCGACCGCGACGATCGTGCTGATCGAGGAGCGGACCGCTGGAGGCTTCCGCCCGCTCGACCCCCACCTCCGGGCCCGCACCGATCCGCGCTGGCGCCGGGCTCTCCTGCGGTCGCGCAGGTCGGCCCGGCTCCGACGGGTCATCGGTCCGCGGGACCTGCCGAGGACGGATCCGCCGGTCGAGGTGTCAAGGCACGTCGATGCGACACGTCGAGTGTGAAGGAGGCGGGCGGAGAGCTCGGCACCTGATGCGCGGTGAGGGTCTCCTCGCAAGGACGCCGTCGGGTCAGGCGGCTTCCTCGAGGTCGTCCTCGACTGCGACGGGCGCGTCGACCGGGGCGCACGGGGGAGCCGACTCGGCTGGGGATGCCGAGGCCGCGATGCGCGAGCGCTCGAGCCCGGCGAGGAGCACGGCGAAGGCCTCCTCGAGCTCGGCGGTGTCGCGGAGCAGGACGCGCTCGCCGCTCGTCGGATCGAGGCGGACCGTCCGGTAGGCCGGGCGGGGGAGATCGGAGACCAGGGTGATGATGCCGAGGACGACGCCGCTGCGGCGGGCGCGCGCGGTCCAGCGGTTGGCGTGGGTGCGGAGAAGGATCATGACCGGGGCCGTCCTCGGTGACGTGGTGCAGGAGCGGGGGGAGGGGGGTGTCGCTGGCGGTGCGGGGATCCTCTCGAAGCTTGCTGCACGAAGGGCCACCGCTTCCTGTGCTTGACAGCAGAGCCGAGCAGCGGTCACCGGCGCCGGGCGGCCGCCGCGGCGTGCAGGGCCCGCAGGAACTCGGGGACGACCGGGTTCCCGGTGTCGCGGGCGAGCACACCGATCTCACGGCTCGCGCCCGGATCGTCGATCGGGATCTCGCGGACGTCGTCGTCGACCGAGGACGGGCTCGGCGGCAGGATCGTGAGTCCGAGGCCGGCTGCCGCGAGTCCTCGGGCGGCGCGGTAGTCGCCGACCTCGAACGCCGGCACCGGGTCGCGGCCGTCCACGGCGAGCAGGCGCCGGGCCGACTCGTGGAGGCCGTAGCCGGGCGCCAGCATGATCAGGTCGAGGCCGCGGAGGTCCTCGACCGTGACCGAGCGCCGCGAGGCCAGCGGATGACGAGGGTCCACGACCGCGAGGAGAGGCTCCGAGTAGAGGGTCGTCGTGGTGGTGCCGGGGAGATCGGGCGGATCCCCGACGATCGCCAGCTCGGACTCGCCCTCCGCCACGGCCCGCAGGCAGAGCGCTCGGGAGCCGTGCCGGAGCCCGAAGCCGACCTGCGGCCAGCGGCGGCGGAACCGGCGGATCACATCCGGCACGAAGCTCTCCCCGAGGAGCGTCTGGAAGGCGAGGTCGATCCGGCCGTGCTCCACGTCGCCCGCCTGCCGCACCTCCGCGAGGCCGGCGCGGATCACCGACATGCCGTCCTGAGCGGCCTCGGCGAGACGGGTCCCCGCCTCCGTCAGCACCACCCCGCGGCCCTCCCGGCGGACCAGGGGAGTGCCGACCAGAGCGGACAGCCGGGCGAGCGACCGGCTCGCGGTCGGCTGCGGGATCCCGAGCTCGGCTGCCGCCGCCGTGACGCTCCCGGTCTGGGCGACCGCGACGAGCAGGGGCAGGAGGCGGAGGGTCGCGGGCCAGTCGTCGGACACTCCACCACCCTAGATCCAGACATGACCAGAACGCATGAACAGGACGAGAAAGGGCATTAGTGATGCACCCGCAGGCGGTCTACCGTCGGAATCATGAGCACCGCCGCACGCACCCGACCGATGCGCGCAGCGGCGCCCTTCTCGCAGCGGCGGCTGACCATCGCCCTCCTCGCCGCCGGGGTCGCGACCTTCGCCGAGCTCTACGCCGTGCAGAGCGTCCTCCCGCAGCTCGCGCGGGAATGGGCCCTCGCCCCGTCCGACGCCGCGCTCACCGTCTCGGCCGCGACCCTCGGACTGGCGCTCTCGGTGCTGCCGTGGGCCTCGGTGGCCGAGCGCATCGGACGGCTCGAATCCATGCGGATCGCTGTCCTCACGTCCGTGGTCCTGGCGCTGCTCGCCTGCGTCGCCCCGACCTTCGAGCTCCTGCTCGTCCTGCGCTTCCTCGGGGGAGCGGCACTGGGTGCCGTCCCGGCGCTCGCCGTCGCGGCGATCCACGACCGGGTCGGAGGCGCCGGAGCGACGGCCGCCGCGACCGCCTACGTCTCCGGGACCACGATCGGCGGTGCCGCCGGACGACTGCTCGCCGGACCGCTCGCGGCGGCGCTCGGATGGCGCGGCGCACTGCTCGTCGTGACGGCCGTCTGCGCGGCGGCGGCGATCGTCTTCGCCGTGCTCGCGCCCCGGGGCGGCGGCGCGCGCGAGGCTGCTCCCGGCGGCTGGCGAGGGAAGACGGCGCAGGTGCTCCGCGATCCGATGCTCGTCGCGATCGCGCTGCAGACGTTCCTCGCGGTCGGCGTGTTCGTCGCGGTCTACAACTACCTGGCGTTCCGGCTCGAGGCGCCGCCGTTCGCGCTGGCGCCCGCGCTCGTCTCCCTCCTCTTCGCCGCCTACCTCGCGGGAACCGTCTCCTCCCGGCTCGCGGGGAGATGGGGGCCGCGGATCGGTCCCCGCCTCGTCATGCGGATCGGCGTCGCCCTGATGATCGTCGGACTGCTGGTGATGCTCGCCGAGAACGTCGCCGTGGTGATCGCCGGACTCCTCGTCTTCACGGCCGGCTTCTTCGCCCTGCACGCGACCGGCGCCGCCTGGACGGGAGCGCGCGCGGCTCCGGCACTCCGCGGGCACGCCGGCGCGGTCTACACGATCGCCTTCTACGCGGGCTCGGCCGCCGGCGGCTGGCTCCTCGGCCTGGCCGTCGGATCCGGTGGCTGGCCGGCGCTGACGGCGGTGACGATCGGCCTGCTGCTGGTCGGAGCGGGGATCGTCAGCCTCCCGTCGCGCACCACCGCGGCCGGGCGCTGAACCCCCGCCTCCGCCGACCGCACCCCGAGCTCCGCCCGACACCTCCCCGCAGCGGGCGAGGTGCGACATGATGGCCCGACTGCACGAAGCGGGGGACGGCATGGCGCGGAGCACCGGAGCGGACGGCTCCCCACGCGAGAGCGGCGGGACGGACGAGGGCGGCACCGACCCGCGCTACCACGCGGGCTTCCAGCGCGGCTACGACGGACGCGGCGCCGAGCGGCGCGGCAGCGGCGAGGAGCGCCTCCGCTCCCCGTTCCTGTCGGGCGGGGCTGCGGGCACCGGGCGATCGGCTGTCCGGCGAGGTGGCGGGTCCGCTCCCGATCAGGAGGACGTGCGATCGGTCGGCGGCCCGACGGGCTCCCGAGCCTCCGGCCGACGGACGGCTCCGGAGCGCGAGAGATCGGCGGTGCGGGCCGTCCCGACACCCGCGGAGCCGACCGCGCCCCGACCCGCAGAGCCGACAGTCCCACTCCCGACCGAGCCGACCGTCCCGCTTCCCGCCGAACCCGACCCCGCTCCCGGCGACGCGGCACCCGACTCCGGTGACCGCCGCGACGCGACCGACGCCGACCCCCGCCCCGCTGTCTCCACTCGCCGCATCGCCGGAGCCCTGGGGGTCGTCGGCGCCGTGAGCGTCCTCGTCGGACTCCTCGCCCTCTGGAACAGCTCCCACAGCTGGTACGACTACTCGCCGTCGCAGAGCGCCTTCGGGCCCGAGCAGTACCTCCGCGTGCTCAGCGACAACGCGATCGGACCGTTCCTCACCGTCGGCCTGATCGCCCTCGGCCTGGCGGTCGTGGTGCCGCTGCTGAAGGCTCCCCGCCGATGAAGCGGGTCCGCCTGCTCTGGGCCGCCGCCATCGCGGTCACCGTCGTCCTCTGGGCCGCAGTGCTCGCGCTCCCGGTCGTGGTCCTCCTGCTGCCGAACCAGTACCAGGGCGATTCGATCACGGTCCCGCCGGAGCTCTACGTGCGGCAGGCGCTCGCGATGGTCGCGCCGCCGCTCCAGACCGCCGCCCTGGTGATGCTGGGAGCGCTGATCGTCGTCGCGGTCGCGCGGCGCCCGCCGGCGAAGGCCCGTACGACGGACGCGGCGAGCGGCTGGGACGACGCCGTGCTCCTCGACCCGGACGGCCGCGAGCAGCGCGGGACGGGCCCCGCAGGCCGCTGAGCATCCGCTGCTGCGTCGGAATCCACTCGCTCCTCCCCGGTCGGAAGCCGCTCCTCCGGACGCACCCGCCCCTCACGCCGGCAGCAGCTGGAACCGCTCCCGCGCCGCTCCGCCGGCGACGAGGTCCGCGAGCAGCTCGCCCAGGACCGGGCCGAACGTGAAGCCGTGCCCCGAGAACCCGGTCGCCAGAGTCACGCGTCCCACGCGGTCGAGCACGAAGTCCTCGTCGGGCGTGCTGTCGTAGAGGCAGCTGATCGGAGCGGCGCTCGCCGCGTCCACGCCCGGGACCCACTCCGCGACGTAGCCGACGAGGCGGGCGAGCGCTCGGGGCTCGGGCTCGAAGGTGCGCTCGTCCGGATCGACGACGACACCGGTGCTGTGCTCGCCCACCTTCACCCCGACTCCGGGCGTCGCGAGCCCGTAGACGACGGGCAGGCCGGCGCGGTGGTGGGCGAAGCTCGGCCAGGAGTCGAGGGGCAGGTCCGTCGCGAAGTGCGCGGGCTGCTCCTGCGTGACGCGCAGCGGAGGGAGGCGTCGGCCGGCCGCGCGGACGAGGCCGTCCACGAGCGGCGGCGTCCAGGATCCGCCGGCCACGACGACCGCGTCCGCGTCGAGGGCGCCGTCGGTGGTCAGCACGCGCACGTCGTCGGCGCGCTCCTCGATGCCCAGCACTCGCGTCCGCGTCCGGAGGACGGCGCCGCGTCCGAGGGCGGAGTCGAGCATCGCGTCGATCGCGGCCGCCGCGTCGAGGCGTCCGCCCTCGGGGTGCAGCAGGACGTCGGTCTCGAAGCGGAGTCCCGGCCAGCGCCGCTCCGCCTCGTCCGCTTCGATCCGCACCACGGGGATCCCGTCGCGCAGGAGGACAGCCTCGACGGCGGCCAGGACGGCGGAGTCGCCGTGGTCGATCGCGCCGACCGGGTGCAGCAAACGGCGGCCGGTCTCGGCCTCGAGCCGTGCCCAGGCGCGCCCGGACCGTCCGGTGAGGGCGCGGTAGTCGTCCTCGAGGTAGCCGCGGCGGAAGATGCGCGTCTCGCCGTGGGACGAGCCGCGGTCGTGGCCCCGCTCGAACTGCTCGACGAGCACCACGCGATCGCCGCGCTCGGTGAGGGCGCGGGCTGTCGCCGCTCCGACCAGGCCGGCTCCGACGACGACGACCTCACGGGTCACGGGGTCTCCCGGGAGGCCCGGCGTACGCCGAGCAGGACCACCAGGCGGAGGAACCCGACGAGTCCCATGCCGATCAGCGCGGCGATCAGCATCAGCACGGCGATCCCGGCCACCCAGGTCGTGTCGCCGGTCACCGACTGCGCCGCGAACTCGGTGCAGAACAGCGCCAGCCCCGCGTAGCTCAGGATGAGGACGGTGATCGTCCCGGGGCGGCGGAGGCGCTGCGCGGGCGTCCGCCAGAGGGCCGGCGGCTCGAGCCAGCGGCGCAGCAGCCGGATCACGAGGGTGCCGACGAGGCCGAGGAAGCCGGCCGCGATCAGGATGATGCCCGCGCCGCCCAGCCCCGACGCCTCGACACCGGCCAGCTCGAGGGCGATCCCGATCGCGACGCCGACGGCTCCGGCGCCCCCCGCGATCATGGCCGCCCACACTCCGAAGCCGCCGCGGAGAACGCTCTCACGCTCGGGACGTGACGGGTCGGCGTCCATCGGACGCTGCTGACGCGGACGGATCGGCGCAGGGGGAGCCGACGCCGGCGCTGCTGCCGGAGCGGCCGCGGCCTCGGACACGCCCCAGACCGGAGCGGCGTCCGGCGTCTGCGACTCGATCACGTTCTCGCGCACCGGCACGTAGCGCAGCGGCGCGTCGATCCGCACCTGCGGCCGCCCGCGCACGACGATCGTCGCCCCCAGGTCGGCCCCGCGCTCCAGCGCGACGGGTCCGAGGAGGAGCCCGACCGCCGGATCGATCCGCCACGCGTCCGACCGGGGAGCCGACCCGTACCACTCCGCCGACACGGCTCCGCCGAGATCGACCGAGATCGGCCGCCCGTCGCTGTAGCTCGTCACCGGCACGAGCGACCGGCCGGAGTTGCGCACCCGGGCGCCCACCCGCCACCAGTCGTCCCCGGCGTGCGTCAGCCGCACCTCGACGTCGACGAGCGATGCCGGCACCGCCCGCCGCCGTCCGATGACCACCGCGACAACCGCGAGCCCGGCGATGACCAGCCCGCCGAGCAGGCCGACCACTCCGATGAAGATCTCCATGGGAGCAGTCAAGCAGGCGCGGGTCGCCGATGCGGGCGCGACGAGGTGGCCTCCGGGAGGCTCGATCCCGGCCGTCGACGCCGTCGCTCCGCGCGGCCGCCCCGTTCCCGACGCTCCGCCCGACCGTCGAGCCCGGAGCGGGTCACTCCGCATACTGAGGAGGCGCGTCGCGTCGACCGCATCGCGGGTCTCGTGGCAGGAGGGGTCGATCATGCGCCACTGGCCTACGTCCCCCGTGCGCCGGCGCCCTCGTCGACGGGCCGGTGCGATCCTCGCTCTGCTGGGGGCTGCGGCGCTCGCCGTCGCAGCCGTCGCACTGTCGGACACGGCGGGAGGAGGCGGACCGGAGGCGGTGTCCTCCCCGGCCGGTGCTTCTTCGGCGTCGAGCAGTCCCGCTGCTCCCGCGCCGAGCAGCCCGCCGGCGGTCGTCGAGCCGTCCGCTCCGGAAACGGAGCCGTCCACTCCGTCCCTCGCGACGCTGGCCGCTCTCCCCTCGGTCGAAGGCCCCGCCGCCGTCCCTTACGACCGCGACCTCTTCGGGCAGTCGTGGTCGGACGTCGACCGCAACGGCTGCGACACCCGCAACGACGTCCTCGGCCGCGACCTGCTCGCCCCGGTGTTCAAGCCCGGCACCCGCGACTGCAAGGTCCTCACCGGCACCCTGATCGACCCCTACGACGGCACCTCGGTCGCCTTCGTCTCCGGAACCGACACGTCCCGCCTCGTGCAGATCGACCACGTCGTCGCCCTGGGCTGGGCGTGGCACCACGGCGCCTGGTCGTGGACGGACGACCAGCGCCTCGCCTTCGCGAACGACCCCGCGAACCTCGTCGCCGCCTCCGAGCAGACGAACCGCGCGAAGAGCGACGCCGGCCCGGGGGAGTGGCTGCCACCGGCCGCGGAGCTGCGCTGCGGGTACGTGGAGCAGTTCGTGGCCGTGCTCAGCGAGTACGGGCTGGGGGTCGGGGCGCAGGACCGGGAGGCGGCGGAGGCGGTGCTGGCGGGGTGCGGGGAGTGAGGGGGAGAATCTCTTTCCTCTGATGGAGGGTCGTCCCGACGCCGCAACAGCGGCAGACGCGACCGCCTTAGCGTCTTTCAACTATGGCGATAGTGAGTAGTGGTCTCTTCCGCGACCTCTTTTCTGGGACCTATGCGGCACAAAGTTCAGCATTGACGCAAAATGAGTAACTCTGTCGCTAACACGAGTGCACCTCGACAGAACGCGCTCCGAGCATTCCTAGTCTCGCGAGATGCCTCCCGTTACTCCCGCCACACTCTCACTTGAACTGGGCGTTTCTCAGCGTCGAATCCGAAGCCTCCTCCGCTCCTCCTACGGAACTCTTCCCGCTGAGGAATCTCGGTGGGATCTGACCGAAGAGCAGGCGGAGGCTGTCCGCTCCCGTCTGCTTCGAAGAGACACCACCGAGCGTCGGTTCACCTTGGAAGTGGGCGACCAGGTCCTCCGGCGTGATATTCACCGCGCCTACGGAGGGCAGCAGCAGCAGGGGATCGTGACGCCGCGAGCGCTCCGTGAAATCTTCATCTTCACCGATCCGGCGAAGGGAGCTCGATACGGCTACGACCGGTTCGAGGGACTTCGCGAGGACGGGTCCTACTCCTACACGGGAGAAGGGCAGGTCGGTGACCAGGTTTTTCTTCGCGGCAACAAGGCTCTCCGGGACGCGGCGCAGGATGGGCGGGTGCTTCGGCTGTTCACGGTGCAGGGAACGAGCGTGACCTACATCGGTGCCTTCACGACAGGGACTCCGACCTACCGGTGGGAGATCATCCCGGACACCGAAGGGACGCAGCGACGCGGCATCATCTTCACTCTCCTGCCGCTTGCGGCGGACATCACTCGGCTGCCGACCTACGGTGGCACACAGGAGTCCGCCGCCTCGCTCGGCGACTGGACGCCTCCCGAGCACTCCGACATCGTCATCGCGGGTGCGGATGTCAGCCCTCTCGATGACCGGGTCGTCTCCCGAATCGAGTTCGAGCTGCAGTCCGACTTTGGGCTCTGGCTGACCGAGAACGGCACGCCGCCCAGTCGTCTGACGCTCCCGGTCGGCAGCTCACGGGTCGAGCCGGACCTCTACGTCCGATCGAGCGGCTGGATTGTCGAAGCCAAGAAGTCGACCGCCCGGTCCTTCGTCCGCATGGCCATCGGGCAGGTGCTCGACTATGCCCATCTTGCGCAGCGCGAGGGCTACGCGGCAGTCCCCGTCATCCTGCTTCCCGGTCGCCCGGAAGAGGACATGCTGGATCTCATCCGCAGCCTCTCGATCATCACAGCGTTCAGGTCTGACGAGGGCTTCGACCTCATCGATCCGTAGAGGAAAGAAGCCGAACGGCCGGCAGATCGGGGTGGGCCCACTCCAGTCCGGGGAGTTCGCTCGGAAGGAGCCAGAGGAGTTGGTCGTGGTCGGTGCTCTCCGTGGGGCGTGGGCCACGAACCACGGCTCGGAAGCAGCGCAACCGAATGGTGAGAGCGCCGACCTCCGTTTCGTCTGACGTCAGCTTGGGGCCGACCTCGATCTCCACGCTCAGCTCCTCGCGGATCTCCCTCGCGAGGGCGACTTCAGCCGTTTCGCCAGGTTCTCTCTTGCCGCCGGGAAATTCCCAGAGCCCGCCAGCCGCCTTGTCCGCCCGCCGACGGCAGGCAAGAATACGGCCGCGATCGCTGATGACCGCCGCAACGACGTCGAGAGTGTCCACGTGTCCATCATGCCAACACCGGTGCAACAACCGCCCGTACGCGATGGCCGTGCGCACGCCCCCCTCTTTGACGCCCCACCCACCCCCGTGTTACGTTCGCTCTCGGACATGTGACTGGTCGTGCAGGCAGGATCCGACGAAACGCGTAATGAGCGTCGTCGGATCCTTTTTTTGTGCCCGGACGCCTCCTGACGCTCCGCCGGAGCACCGATGACGGTGCCGGAGGGGGCGGGGACGGCGACGGACGGCCGGGCAGCACAGCGCAGGGAAGCGCGCGTCCCCACACACCCGGAGGAGTACCGATGAGTACCCAGGAGAGCGCGAAGGCGATCCTCGAGCACGTCGGCGGCGCCGCCAACGTGGCGAAGCTGCAGCACTGCTCGACCCGTCTGCGGTTCGCGCTGGCGGACGACGCGAAGGCCGACGTCGAGGCGCTGAAGGCGGTGCCCGGCGTGATCGGCGTCGTCACCGGCCCGCAGACGCAGGTCATCGTCGGCAGCGGCGTCAGCGAGATGTACGCGGCGGTCGAGAAGCTGCGCGGCGGCACCACCACGTCGACGGCGCGGGCGAAGCAGCCGCGGTCCCTCAAGCGCCTCGGCGCGACGATCATGGACTTCGTGGTCAGCGTGTTCACGCCGATCATCCCGGCCATCGCGGGCGCCGGCATCTTCAAGTCGTTCCTCGTCCTCGCCTCGGCGCTGGGCTGGCTCGACCCGGCCTCCGACAGCTTCAAGCTGCTGTCCGCCATCCCGGACGCGGTGTTCGGCTTCCTGCCGTTGCTCGTCGCCTACACGAGCGCGAAGAAGCTCGACGTGAACCGGCCGCTCGCGCTCGGGCTCGTCGGCGTCCTGGTCTTCCCGGCGTTCACGACGCTGCTCAACCAGGAGGGCGGCGTCGCGCTCTTCGGCATCCCGGTGCCGGTCATCGCCTACAACGCGCAGGTGTTCCCGGCGATCCTGGCCGTGCTGCTGCTCTCGCTCGTCGAGCGCTTCTTCACAAAGCACTCGTGGGGCCCGATCCGCACGTTCTACGTGCCGCTGATGTGCCTCGTGATCGTCGCTCCGGCCACGATCTTCCTGCTCGGCCCCCTCGGCTACTGGCTCGGCTCCATGCTCACCGGCGCGATGATCGGCCTCTACGGGGCGCTCGGCTGGGTGGCCGTCGCGCTGCTGGCCGGCGTGCTCCCGCTGATCATCTCGGTCGGCATGCACAAGGCGTTCATCCCGCCGACCATCGCGACGATGGCCAGCGCGGGCAAGGACACCTTCTACCTCGCCTCCTCGCTCGCCCACAACGCGGCGGAGGCCGGCTCCAGCCTCGCGATCGCCCTGCGCACCAAGAGCGCGACCCTCCGCGCCACCGCCTTCTCGGGCGGCCTCTCGGCCCTCTTCGGGATCACCGAGCCGGCGCTCTACGGCGTCACGCTGCAGAACAAGCGCGCCCTCGTCTCCGTCATCACGGGCAGCGTCGTCGGAGGCGCCTACATCGGCGCCACGCAGGTCGCCGCGTTCGCGCTGGTCAGCCCCGGCGTCGCCAGCATCTCGATGTTCATCGACGGGCTGAACCCCTGGAACCTGCTCAACGCCGTGATCGGCCTGCTGATCTCGGTCGCCGTCTCGTTCGTCGTCTCCTTCGTGATCTGGCGCGACGACGCGTCCGCCAGCGTCCAGGCGCTCGGCGACGTGGCGGCCGCCGGGAGCCCGCTCGCGCTGCAGGCGCCGCTCACCGGCTCCGTCATCCCCCTCTCGGAGGTGCCGGACCCCGTGTTCTCGGCCGGCGTGCTCGGCGAGGGGCTGGCGATCCGCCCCTCCGACGGAGCCGTCCGGGCGCCGTTCGCGGGCGAGGTCATCGCGCTGCTCTCCTCCCGCCACGCCGTGGGGCTCCGCCGCGCGGACGGCGTCGAGGTGCTCATCCACGTCGGCATCGACACGGTGCAGCTGGACGGCGCGCCGTTCGAGGCGCACGTCGCGGTCGGCGACCGGGTCGAGGCCGGGCAGCTGCTCCTCATCGCCGACCTGGCCGCGATCACCGCGGCCGGCTACGACACCACGACCCCGGTGCTCGTGACCAACTCCGCCGAGTACACCGTGCTCGTCGAGGCCGCCGAGCGGATCACCTCCGGCGACCGGATCATGACCGTGACGCAGAGAGAGAAGGAGCTCGCCGATGGCGCTTCCTGACGGATTCCGATGGGGCGGCGCCCTCGCCGCCAACCAGGTCGAGGGCGCGTGGCGCGAGGGCGGGCGCGGCCCGGCGGTCAGCGACGTCGCCTCCTACAAGCCGAAGGCGGACCCGAAGGAGTACGCGATCCACCACCGCAACACGGTGGAGAGCATCACGGCGGCGATGTCCGACGACGACACCGAGTACTACCCCAAGCGCCGCGGCATCGACTTCTACCATCGCTACCCCGGCGACCTCGCGCTGTTCGCCGAGATGGGCTTCACCACCCTCCGCGTCTCGATCGCCTGGACCCGCCTCTACCCGACGGGGGAGGAGGCGGAGCCGCTCGAGGAGGGCATCGCCTACTACCTCGCCCTCTTCACCGAGATGCGGCGCCTCGGGATCGAGCCGCTGGTCACGCTCTCGCACTACGACCCGCCGCTCGCGCTCGCGCTGAAGCACAACGGCTGGGTCGACCGCCGCACGATCGGGCTGTTCGAGCGCTTCGCCCGCACCTGCTTCGAGCGCTTCGGCCACCTCGTCGACATGTGGCTGACCTTCAACGAGATCGACGGCATCATCCGCCACCCGTTCACCTCGGGCGGGATCATCGAGGAGACCGTCGAGGGCAGCGTGGAGCAGGCCTGCTACACGGCCCTGCACCACCAGTTCGTCGCCTCCGCCTCGGTCACGAGGACGCTGAAGGAGCTGTGGCCCGAGTCGCGGATGGGCTGCATGCTCACGATGCTGACCACCTACCCCAACACCTGCCACCCCGACGACGTCGCGGCGACGCAGGCCAAGGAGCGGATGCTCTACCTCTGCACCGACGTCCAGGCGGGCGGCGCCTACCCGCGCCTGGCGCTGCGGGCACTCGAGAGCCGCGGGGTCGAGATCCCGTTCGAGTCGGGCGACGTCGAGCTGCTGCGCGAGCACCCGGTCGACTTCATCTCGTTCAGCTACTACATGTCGATGACGGAGTCGGTCCGCCCCGACGCCGAGCGCACACCCGGCAACACGGTCCTCGGCGTCAAGAACCCGTTCCTCGAGTCGAGCGAGTGGGGCTGGCAGATCGACCCCGTCGGCCTGCGGATCTCGCTGATCGACCTCTACGACCGCTACGGCAAGCCGCTGTTCATCGTCGAGAACGGGCTCGGGATGCGCGACGAGCTGACCGAGGACGGCCGGGTCCACGACCCGTACCGGATCGACTACTTCCGCGCGCACTTCGAGCAGATGATCCAGGCGGTGGACGAGGGCGTGGAGCTGCTCGGCTACGTGAGCTGGGCGCCGATCGACCTGATCAGCGCCTCCAGCTCGCAGATCTCGAAGCGCTACGGGTTCGTCTACGTCGACATGGACGACCTCGGCCACGGCAGCACCGAGCGCTACCGGAAGGACTCGTTCTTCTGGTACCAGAAGGTCATCGCCTCCAACGGCGCGGATCTGGGATGATCCTCCTCTGCCCGGAGGCGCCGTCCGGCTCTCCGGGCAGAGGCCCCGCCACCCCCACCCCAGCCCTGACGCGGCCGTCGACGGAGACACGCATGCAGACCATCAAGAAGGTGCTCAACTCGAGCGTCGTCCTCGTCGTCGACGAGCGCGGCGTCGAGCGCGTGCTCCTGGGCAGGGGGATCGGCTTCGGAGCGAAGGCCGGCGAGGCGATCGAGTCCTCGAGCGTCGACCAGGTGTTCGTGGCGCTGGACGACTCGGATCAGCGCAACCTCGTCGAGCTCCTGGCGCAGATCCCGCCGGAGTTCGTCGAGCTCACCCGCGCGGTCGTCGCCGACGCGGAGGAGCAGGGGCTGAAGCTCGACCCCCACGTGTACCTCGCGCTCACCGACCACCTGCACTTCGCGGTGGAGCGGCAGCGGCGCGGGCTCTCGGTCGCCAACCGGCTGGCCTGGGAGATGCGGACGGTCTACCCCGTGCAGTACGCGGTGGGGGAGCGGGCGGTCGAGCGGATGCGCGAGCGCCTGGACGTGGAGCTGCCCGCCGACGAGGCCGCGAACGTCGCGTTCCACCTCGCCAACGCGGAGCTCGGCAAGGTCGGGATCGACTCGCTCCGGATCGTGCAGCTCATCCGCTCGGTGACCGCGATCATCCAGCACTCCAGCGGAGCCGCGCTCGACCGCGACGACCTCCGCTCCGCCCGCTTCGTGGCGCACCTGCAGTACTTCGCCGAGCGCTTCTTCTCGGGCGGCCTGCTCGAGAGCGAGGACGACTTCCTCTTCACCAGCCTCAGCGCCCGCTACCCGCGCGCGATCGCCTCCGCCGAGCGGGTCCGCTCCTTCGTGGCGGCCGAGTACCAGGCCGCCCTGCCCAACGAGGAGGTCGCCTTCCTGGCCCTCCACATCGCGCGCGCCGCTCCGGAGTAGCGCGCTGACCCCGGAGAACCGCATGCACCGCGCCACCCCCGCCCGCCCGACGACGCCCGCGAGCGAGCGCCCGTGAGCGGCACGATCCACCTCGTCCGCCACGCCGAGACCCTCTTCAACGTCGCCGGCCAGCTGCAGGGCTGGTGCGACTCGCCCCTGACCGAGCGCGGCGAGCGCCAGGCGGCGGCCCTCGGCGAGCGGATGCGCGAGGTGCCGCTCGTCGCGGCGTTCACGAGCGACCTCACCCGCACCCGCACCACGGCGGCGGCGGCGCTCGCCGGGCACCCGTCGCTCGAGGCCGAGCCGATGGTCGAGCTCCGCGAGTGGCACTTCGGCGCCTTCGAGGGGCAGCCGAACGCCTCGCTCTGGGAGCCGGTGTTCGCCGATCACGGCTACTCCTACGTGCCCTCCTCCGCCGACTGGCCGCGGATGACCGACGCCGGTCTCGACTCGGTGCTCGACGCGATCCACCGCCACGACCCCTCCGGCCGGGCCGACAGCGGTGCCACCGTGCGCGCCCGCGTGGAGGCCGCGATCGCGCGGTTCGCGCCGGCGGCGGAGCACGGGGACGTGCTGGTCGTGACGCACGGAGCGGTGCTCGGGAGCATCCTCCGTGCGCTCGACCCCGCGCACCGGCCGCAGCGGGGCTACCCGAACTGCGCGGTCGTGTCGGTGACGGACGGCGTCATCGGCGAGGTCGACGGGAGCTGCGCGACGGCCTGACCCCGCCCCTCCTCCTCCACGGACGCCCCTGTGCGCTCCGGTCGCCGACCGGACGAGCACGGGGGCGTCCGTCGTGCTCGGGACGCAGGCGGCCCGCACCCGGGCCGCCCCCGGACCTGCACGCGCGGCCGCCTCGGGACCTGCACGTCCGGTGATGCGGGACCTGCACTTTCGGCCACCTCGGCGCTGTACCGAAGTACAGGAGCCCGTCGCGAGAGCGTCCGTAGCGTCTGAGGAGTCAAGAGAAACGACTTCGAGGAGATGACATGCGAGGGCTTCAGCTCAGCGGCGTGAGCCGTGCATTCGGCGGCCACCGGGTCCTGCACGACGTGGACCTGTCCGTGGGCCGCGGCGAGATCGTCGGCTTCATCGGCGGCAACGGCGCCGGCAAGACCACGACGATGCGGCTGATCCTGGGCCTGCTCACCCCCGACACGGGGACCATCACCTGGGACGGCGCGCCGATCACCGCCGAGGACCGCCGCTCGATCGGCTACATGCCGGAGGAGCGCGGCCTCTACCCGCAGATGCGGGTCCGCGAGCAGGTGATCCACTTCGCTCTGCTCGAGGGGCACGACGCCCGGGGAGCCCGTGAGACCGCCGAGGAGGTGATCGACGCGCTGGGCCTGGCCGAGCGGGCCGACACGCTGGTGCAGGACCTCTCGCTCGGCAACCAGCAGCGCGTGCAGCTGGCCGTGTCCCTGGTGGGCGATCCGTCGCTCCTGGTGCTGGACGAGCCCTTCTCGGGGCTCGACCCGGTCGCCGTGGAGACGATGGCCGGCCTGATCCGGCAGCAGTCCGCCCGCGGCGTCGGCGTGCTCTTCTCCTCCCACCAGCTCGACCTGGTCGAGCGCCTCTGCGACACCGTCTGCGTGCTCGACTCCGGCCGTGTGACCGCGAGCGGAGCGGTGGCCGAGCTGCAGGACGACGGCCGCAGCCGCTGGCAGCTGCAGTTCTCCCGCCCCCTGGACGACCGGCTCGTCGCCGAGCTCGGCGTCACACCGGGACTGTCGGCCGAGCCGGTCCCCGGTGAGCCGGAGTCGCTGCTCGTCTCGATCGAGGGCAGCGGCCGGGACGTCCCCGAGCAGGTGCTCGCGACCCTCACCCGCCACGGCGGCCTCCGGAGCATCCGCACCGCGCAGCGCTCGCTGACCGAGCTGCTGTCCGAGCGGCTCACCGCCGCCTCCACCCCTGCGGCCGAGCGCCGCCTCGAGATCCAAGGAGCAGGACGATGACCACCACGCACCCCCGCGCCGCCCACGCGCGGACCGCCGAGAGCTCCGCTCCTCCGACGCCGGCCCGGGGAGCCGCGACGATCGTCCGCCGCGAGATCCTGACCCGCACCGGGAACCGCACGATCCTCACCGCGACCCTCGCGCTGGCCGCGATCGCCGGCCTCGGCGCCGGGATCGGCGGCTGGTTCCTGGTCGACGCGACGAGGGAGGCGGGGACCGTGATCCTCGACACCCGGATCCTGTTCGCGACCGCGATGATCAGCGCCCTGCTCGCCGCGATGGTCTACTCCTCGTCGAGTCTGGCCTCGGGGGTGGTCGAGGAGAAGTCGTCCCGGATCGTCGAGATCCTGCTGACGAAGATCGGCGTCGCCCCGCTGCTCGCCGGGAAGATGATCGGCGTCGGCCTGGTGACCCTGGCCCAGCTGCTCGTGATCGGCGGCGCCGTCGTCGGCGGGTTCAGCGTGGTCGGCGGGTGGTCGGTCCTCGAGATCGAGCTCGGCCCGAGCCTGGTCTGGTTCCTCGTCTGGTTCCTGCAGGGCTACGTGCTCTTCGCGCTCCTCAGCACCCTGCTCGCCTCGACCGTGTCGAGGCAGGAGGACCTGGGCACCGCCGCCATGCCGCTCTCCGTCGTGCAGATGGCGCTGCTGATCATCGCGCTCTACGTGGTGCCGGCGAACCTCGACGAGGCCTGGGTGCACGCGCTCTCCTTCGTCCCCCTCTTCTCCTCCTACCTGATGCCGATGCGCTTCGGCCTCGACTCGGTCGGCACCCCCGAGATGGTGATCGCCGCCGTCGTCGCCGCGATCACGGTGCCGCTGCTGTTCCGCCTGGTCGTCCGCGTCTACCGCAACAACGCGCTCCGCACCGGCTCCCGCGTCTCGCTCCGCGCCTCCCTCAAGGCCGCCGACGCCTCCTAGGCCCGGCTCCCGATATCCACCACCACCACCCCTCGGAAGGACACCACCATGACCACCTCGCGCACCGCCTCGACCCGCCCCTCGCCCCTCAAGAAGCTGCTCGTCAACACCGCCCTCCTCGTCGGGGGAGCGGGCGGCGCCTACCTCGTCGTCACCTACCTCTTCTGATCCGCTCGACCGACCGAAGGACACGATCGTGACTCTCCTCGCGACTCCCGGGCTCCGCCCCGCGACCCCCGGGCACCGCCCCGCGGATCCGGCGGCCCTCCGGGCGGCGGCCTCGACCGAGCGGCTGCTCGGCGGCGGACGCCACCGCGTCGCCGCGATCGACCGCCCCGCCTTCGCCGGCCGGAACGCGTCGTGGACGATGACCCTCGACGACGGCGCCCGCGTCTTCGTCAAGCACGTCTCGCCCCGGACGGCGGGCCCCGCGGCCTTCCGCCGCTCCAGGGACTTCGCCGGCTTCGCCGCCCGGAGCCCCGAGCACGCCCCGGCCGGACCCCGCCTGCTGGCGGCCGACGAGGACGACTCCCTGCTGGTGTTCGAGCACTGCCCCGGCACCAGCCTGGCCCTCCTGCTCGTGGAGGAGCGCGTCCCCGCGGACTTCCCCGAACAGGCCGGCCGGCTCCTGGCCCGGCTGCACGCCGGCCCGGTGGCGGGCCTCACCGCGACCTCGCACCCCAGCCCTCCCGTCGAGATGCTGCGCGTCGGCATCCCGCACACCCGCTACGTCGACCTCACCCTCGCCGAGCTCGCCTTCTGGGGCGACCTGCAGCACGACGAGCAGCTCGTCTCGGCCACGGAGGATCTCCGCGAGTGGGAGAGCGGCAACCGCACGGCTCCGATCCACGGCGACCTCCGCCTCGACCAGTTCCACCTCCGCGACGGGCGCCTCCAGCTGCTCGACTGGGAGGAGTTCGGGATCGGGGATCCGGCCCGCGACCTCGGCACGCTGGCGGGGGAGTGGATCCACCGCGCGGTGCTCGACACCGTGACCACCCGGGAGGGCGCCTCCGCTCCTCCCCTCGCCTTCGACACCGCGGCCGCGGACGCCCGCATCGCGGAGCGGATGGCGGCACTGGTCCCGAGGATCCGGCGGATGTGGCTCGCCTACGCCGCCGAGACCGCCGGCGCGGACGACGCCCTCGCCGTCCGCGCCACCGCCCACCTGGGCTGGCACCTCGTCGACCGCACCCTCGCCCGGGCCTCGATGGTCTCCCGCCTCCCCGGGATCGAGCGGGCCGCCGCCGGCATCGGCCGCCGCGTCCTGCTCGCCCCCTCCGCCTACTCCACCGCCCTCGGATTCGACAGGAGCCCGCGATGACCGCCCTCACCACCCGCTCCGTCCTCGACGAGGCCGTGATCAGCGTCGACGCCGCCCGGCTGCGGGCCGAGGTCGACGGGACCGTGATCGAGGCCACCGGGCCGATCGAGCTGCGGGCCCGACTCGCCGCCACCCTCTACACCCACCTGCACCTCCGGAACCCGCTGCTCGGCGAGACCGCCGGAGGCGACGGCCAGGACCTCGCCCCCCGGCTGATCGACGCGATCCCGCACCGCACGGTCCTGCAGCCCGCTCCCTCCGGGGTGCTCGGCTCCGCCACTGTGCAGGGGGAGGAGCGCCGGGTCGTCGAGCTGGGCCGCGTCCGGGTCCTCGTGCCCGAGGTCGATCTCGTCCGCTCCGCCGACGGGGCCGTCGCCGGCGTCCGGCTGCCGAGCTGGCGCACCCGCACCACTCCCGGCTACCTCCTCGCCCTCGGCCCGATGGGACTCGATCCCGCCGACCGGGTCGTGCGCCTCTCGCTCGTCGCCGACTCGGCGGAGGACGCGCTCGCCCTGTGGGGCCCGCTCCTGGAGGCGCTCGCCGCCTCCGGAGCCCGCCACCAGGCCAAGGCGCTCTCGGACCCGCGGGCCTTCCCCCGCTCCGACGCCCTCGTCGTCTACCTGCCCGCCGACTCCGCCGACGACGTCGCCCGGAGGATCACTCCGCTGCTCGATGCCCGGCCCTCGCCCCGCACCGCCGTCTCGGCCTTCGCCGAGAGGCTCGCCGACGGCCTCGCCTACGCCGAGGACCCGGCCGACGAGCGCTCCTCCTACCGCGGACTGAGCTTCGGCCAGCACCGCTCCCGCGTCCTCGCCGAAGCGCTCCTGCGCTCCTCGGCCGAGACGATCCCCGCCGCCGACGCCTGGGCCGACGCCGCCCGCGCCGCGCGCATCGACCCGGACCGCCCGGGACTCACCGCCCGCTAGGGCCCCACGAACCTCCCCTCGATCCCGAGGGGACCACCACCTCAGCCCGAGGTACTCCACGAAAGGGACACATCATGACCACCATCTCCACCGACGCCCAGTCCGCCGACCTCACCGCCCTCGCGGGAGCGCACGACACCTTCGCCACCGTCGACGAGCTCGGCTCGGACGCCGCGACCGAGGCGCCCGCCACCACGCCCCTGTGCGTCGGCATCATCGTCGGCGCCACCCTCGGCGCGGGCTGCTGACCCGGCCCTCCTCCCGCCCGGGTGCTCCCGCAGCACCCGCTCCCCGGCCCTCCGGCCGGACCACCCGCACCACTCCCCGCACGACCCGGCGGATCCGCCGCCACCACTCATCCAAGGAGAACACCATGTCGACCATCACCGCCCAGACCGTCCAGTCCGCCGACCTCGCCGAGCTCGCCACCGCCCACGACACCTTCACCGCCGCCGACGAGATCGGCACCGACGCCGCCTCCGAGGCGCCCGCCACCACCCCGTTCTGCGCCGGCGTCATCATCGGCGTCACCCTCACCGCAGGGTGCTGACGGGCACGGGGCGACCGGTCCTCGACCGCGTCGCCCCGGCCCCTCCCGGGCGCGTGCCGTCCGCTCGCGCCGTCCGCCCGTTCCCGCCCGCCGCCCTCTGAGGAGACCGCCATGACCACCCCGCCCGGTGCGCAGAGCGCCGCACTCTCCGACCTCTCGCTCGGCCGCTTCGGCTACTCCCGGGTGGCCCTCGTCCTGACCGGCTCCGCCATGACCCAGGTCATGCCCTACTGGATCCAGTGGGCGCGCGCCGCCGCTCCGGCGACCGAGTTCCGCGTGCTCGTCCGCGACTCGGCCTACCGCTTCACCACCCGGCACAACCTGGAGTCGCGACTGCGCGGCCGGATCCAGGACGACCGCTGGGACGACGAGATCGTCGTCGCCCACGTCGACCTCGCCGAGTGGGCCGACCTCATCCTGATCTACCCGGCCACCCTCGACTACGCCTCGCGCCTCGCGCACGGCATCACCGACTCCCCGTCGCTGCTCGCGGCCCTCACGACGGAGGCGCCGGTGTGCATCGCTCCGTCGCTGCCGCCGCGGGCGCTCGGCAACCCGGTCGTCGAGTCCACCCTCGCGCTGCTGCGCGAGCCGGCCAACTTCACCGTCATCGACCCCGTGCCCGGGCCGAGCGAGTCCAGCGACACGGCGCTCGCCTGGGTGCCGCCCGCGTTCCCCGCGGTGCTGCGCCACCTGGAGTCGCTGCGCAGGGCACCGGCGGCGGCGGAGGAGGCGAGGTCGGCGTGAGCACCACCGCCCCTCCGCGGGCCCTCGTCACCGGGCTGCTCGTCACCGAGCTCTCGGAAGGACCCGACGGGACCACCGTCTGGACCCGCCGCCTCGGAGAGCAGGCGCCGCTGCCGTTCTCGCCGGTGCCCGTCCGCCTCGCAGCGCCCGATCCCCGGATCGTGCCGGGAGGCGCCGACCCGTCGATCCGCCGCTACCGCACCACCGCCCGCGCCCTGCTGCCCGCGCTCCTCCACGAGCTGTCGGAGGAGGCGCTCGTCTCCGTCGGCCGCGAGTGGAAGGGCGCGCTGGACGCGCTCCACGGCGCCCGGCCCGCCGGGGAGCCGCTCCCTCCGCGTCCGCTGCAGCGCGCCCGCGGCTGGCTCGCCGGTGGCTGGGCGCCCGCCGCCGAGGAGCTCGGCGCCGGCGGTCTCCTCGAGCTCGCCGACTGGGCGGAGGCGGTCGTCGCCTCGCCGGCCGCGGTCGTGGTCCACGGCCACCCCGGCCTCGCCCACCTCGTCGTCGACGGGACCCGCGTCGCTCTGCTCACGGGCGAGGACGTCGGGCTCGCCGACCCGGTCTGGGACGCCGCCTGGGTGCTCGGGGAGCTCGCAGAGCTGCACGCCTTCCACCCCGCGCTCCGCCCGGCCCTCGACGTGCTCCGCCGCGGACTCTCGCTCGAGGAGGACCACGACGCCGAGCTGCTGCGCGTCGGCACCGCGTTCCGGCTGGCCCAGCACGCCGTCGACTGGCACCGCTCCGGGGGCGCCAGCAGCGATCAGGCGCGGCTGCTGCTGCGCCTGTCCGCCGCACAGCTGGGGGAGCGGGCGGAATGAGCGCCCGCGACGTCCCGACCCTGTCCGCCGCCCTGCCCTCCGGCGCCCGCGCGCTCGTCGTGCACCGGCCGGAGGTCCGCAACGACTCGGTCGCCCTCGCCGTGCCCGCCGGCATGCGCCACGAGCGCGACGGCGAGGAGGGGATGCTGCACCTGATCGAGCACCTCGTCTACCAGGACAGTGAGGGGGTCGCCGGTCTCGTCCGGCAGACCCGCGTCGCCGAGAGCGGCGGCGTCCTCGGCGGTCACACGCACCTCGACTACTCCGAGTTCTTCGAGACGGGTTCTCCCGGGTCGGCCGCCGTGATCGCGGAGCGGCTCGTCGAGCAGGTCTTCCGCCCCGCCTTCCGGCCGGAGCAGATCGCGGAGCAGATCCGCGCGGTCGCCTCTGAGCGGGCCGCGCGCCTCGCCCCCGCTCCGGGCGGCGTGCTGCCGTGGCCGCACCTGACCGCCCGCTACTGGGCCGACGCCCCGAACGCGCACGACGGCAGCGGCGACCTCGACCTCGAGGGCCGCGCGACCGAGCCCGTCCTGCGCGCGCTGCACAGGCGCCACTACCGCCCGGCCGGCTCCGTGCTGGTCGGCGTCACGGCCGACGACCCCGCCCGGCTCCTGGACCGCCTGGTCGCGGCCCTCGCGGAGACGCCCGATCGCGCGGCAGGACCGGTCGCCGTCCCACCTGGGACGGCCCGCCCCGAGTACCGCGCCGAGCCCGCCGCCCGCCGGCTCGCCGCGACCGCCGCCGCGCCGTCGACCCGCGTCTCCGACGAGCTGCTCGGCGACCTGATCGCCGCCGAGGCGCTCGCTGCGCAGGCCGGACTCGACGCGAGCGCCGGACTCTTCGGCCCGGGCGACACCGTCGCCGACGACCTCTTCGTGCTGGTCGACGACACCGCCGTGCCCGTCGATCCGTGGCACCGCCTCCGCGCCCTCGCGGTGAGCGACGACTCCGCCCTCGAGCACGCCCGGCACCGCGCGGTGCTGCGTGCGGAGCGGCTGGTGCACGACGACGAGCGTCTGGCCCGCACCGTCGCCCGGGATGCCCTGCTGCGCGGTGCGCCCGGCTTCGCGGGCGAGCTCGTCGACTCCCTCGCCGCGCGGCCGCCGCGCCCGCTGCTCGCGGACGCCGCGACCCGCCTCGCCGAGCAGCCCTTCGCCGCACTGGGCGTTCCCGCCGCCTCCACCCGTCCCGGAAGGAGGAGCCCATGACCGCCGCACCCCCGCTCGCCGTCGTCGACGAGCGCTCCCGCTTCGCCGTCGTCGCCCTCGGCTGGCGCGACCCGGCCGGAGACGACGGGCCCGACCGCGCTGCCCGCCTCCGATCGGCCGTTCCCCCCGGAGCGGTCTCGCTCGCGTGGACGGCGACGGCCGGGGCGCAGAGCCTCACCGCGGTGCTCCCTCCGGAGGGCGCCGCGGCCTGGACCGCCCTGACGCTCGAGCGCGCCCAGGGAGCCGGGGATCCGGTGCTCGCCGTGGTCGGGCCCGAACGCGCCGTCTGCGAGACGTCCCGGCCCGTCTCCGTGCCCGCCGCGGCTCCGCTGCCGAGCGCTCTGCACCAGTCCCGCGAGCAGGGCTACGAGAGCACGATCGTCACCGGCGCGGACCCGTCCGGCGAGGTCGGCCACGCCGCGACATTCCTGGCGCTGTGCCGCCTCACCGCGGGGGCCGAACCGCTCGTCCCCGCCGCACTGCGCTCCGCCGGCGGCGATGCGGTCGCCCAGGTCGCGCGGGGCCTGCGCTCGAGCCGCCCCTCCCTCACCTGGCAGGTCGTCTCCCCGGCCGGCCAGGGCATCCCGACCCTCGAGACCGTGCTGCGCACCGTCCTCGACGGCCGCGCCGCGCACGGGGAGGGAGCACGCGCCGCGCACGCGTTCGCGCGGGCGAACCTCCTCCGCGCCTGGCGGTCGCCCGAGACGCTCGCGCGCACCCTGGTGGAGTACGAGGTGATGGGCTGGGGCGGCGCCCTGGTGCTCGATCCGGAGCCGGCGCTCGCCGCGGTCGACGAGAGTGCGCTCGAGCGGGCGGTCGCGGGGCTCGTGCGGCCCGTCGCCGACGTGGTCGGCTGGGGCTGAATCCGGCGGGCTCGATCAGCTCCGGCCGGGACGCGTCCCCAGGTCGACGAGCCCGTGCTCGATCGCCGAGACCAGGATCTGCACCCGGTCGCGCACGCCCAGCTTCTCCATCACCTTCACGAACCGCGCCTTCACGGTCGACTCGGTGACGAACAGCTCCTGCGCCATCTCGCGGTTGCTCATCCCGCGGGCGAGCAGGCGGATCACCTCGAGCTCCTTCTCGGTGAGCGCCTCGAGCAGATCGGGGTCCGGCACCGTCTCCGCCGGCACCGACTCCTCGAGCCCCTTCACCACGTGGCGCGTGACCTCGGCGGAGAGCACGGACTCGCCCGCGAGCACCGCGTGCACCGCCGCGATGATCTCCCGCGGCTTCGTGTCCTTGACCAGGTAGCCGGAGGCGCCCGCGCGGAGCAGGTCGACGACGTAGCGGTCCGTGGTGAACGTGCTGAGCCCGAGGATCGCGATGCCCGGGTGCTCGGCGTGGATCCGCTCGGTCGCGGCGACGCCGTTCATGACCGGCATCTGCATGTCCATCAGGATCAGGTCGGGCTGGAGCGTCGCCGCCTGCTGCACCGCGATCCTCCCGTCGGAGGCCTCGCCCACCACCTCGATCGCCGGGTCCTGCGAGAGGTAGTCGCGGAGGATCTCGCGGGTCATCGATTCGTCGTCCACCAGCAGCACGCGGGTCATCGCTCTCGTCCTTCGTCGGTCGCCCCCGCGACGAGCGCACCGGACGCCCGGCCCTCGAGGGGGATGGTCATGGTCGTGGTCCAGCGGCCGCCGCGGGCTCCCGCGTCCAGCCGCCCGCCGAAGACGGCGCAGCGGGCCGACATCGCCTCGATCCCGAGGTGCGAGGAGACGATCGGAGCCGCGGAGGCGATCGCGTTGGAGGAGCTCAGCTGCACCTCGCCCCCCGACACCTCGAGCCGGAGCTGGACCTCACCGGCGGTGTCGCCGTGCTTGAGCACGTTCGTGCCCAGCTCCCGGACCGTGCGCCGCAGCACCTGGCGGAGGCTCGCGGGCACCTGCGCCACGGAGCCCGCCACGTCGAGGCGGACCCGGAAGCCCGCGCGCTCGATCGCGTCGGCGACGTTCCGCACGTCGTGGACGAAGCCGACAGCGGTGGTCGTGGCGCCCGAGACCTCCGGGGTCCCGAGCAGGTCGGAGTCGCCGCGGGCGGGAGCGCCTGCCTCGTCCTCGTCCTGGAGGAGCGTCACGAGGCTCCGCAGATCCTGCAGCGCCTGCTGCGCCGCGTCGCCGATGCTCTCGAGGATGCGCTCGGTCTTGGCCGGGTCCTCGACCGAGGTCGCGCGGCGGGCCTGCATGGCGATGATGGTGACCTCGTGCGCGACGATGTCGTGCAGCTCGTGCGCGAGCCGGGTCCGCTCCTCGTTGCGGATCCGCGCCTGCTCCTCCTGGATGCGGTCGGCCCGGCGCTCGCTCCGCTCGCTGCGGCCCCGGAAGGCGTTCAGGCCCAGCCCGGCGGTGCCGCCGAAGAGGACGAACGCGCCCAGGACGTAGACGGCCGTGCCCATGGCGCGGTCGACGAGCAGCACCGCGGGCAGGAGGACGAGGGTGCCGAGCACGAAGACGAGCCCCGCGCGCCAGGGGAGGAGGAAGGTGACGAAGCCGACCACCACGATGGTCGGGAAGATCAGCGCCGCGAGCAGCAGCGGCGGGGCGCCGAGCATCAGGACGACGGCGTAGACGAGGTAGAGCGAGACCGCCGCGGGGATCGCGCCGGCGAGCAGCGCCAGGAGCGGCAGGTAGGGGAGCGCCAGCTCGATCCAGCCGCGGACCGACGTGAGGTCGACGCTGCCGCCCATCAGGTCGATGACGACGAGGAGCGTGAAGGAGCCGAGGAGGAGGGACCGGGTGATCCAGCCGCCGGGCAGCGTCCGCACGTCGTTCGTCCACCGCGTCGTCCCCACCACGGGACCAGGGTACCGAAGCCTTCTCCGAGCCCCGTCGGCCTTCCGTACAAGGGCGGACTGGTCTTTCGTACAGGAGCGGTGCGACGGGGCGTCGCCATGCTGGTGGAGCGGTCGAGCCGATCGCACCCCTCGATCACAGGAGAACGACCATGGCCCCGATCCTCGCCGCCGCCGCACTCGCCCTCGGAGCCGTCCTCGCTCCCGCCGCTGCTCCTGCCGCCGCTCCCGTGCAGGCCGCCTCGTCCGCCGGCGTGCAGACGGTCGCCGCCTCCTACGAGCTGCCGAAGGTGCAGAAGCCGGGCGGCATGGAGTCGATCCAGGACCGCGGCGCCCTCTGCAACCTCTTCGGGATGTGCTGAGCGCAGCTCTCGGACCGGGTCAGCCCTTCAGCGGGTCGTTGCCCCAGTTCATCAGGGAGTAGCGCCACTTCGTCTCGGTGACATCGCCCGAGGGACGCTGCTTCGCGTGCCGGTGCACGTAGCCGACGACCTTCGTCATGTGGGCGTAGTCGTCGTCGCTCAGGTCGGCCTGCTTCGTGCCGAGCAGGTCGACGATGCGGCGCCCGCTCTCGTGGCCGACGGACTCGCCGCCGCCCTCCGGCTTCTGGCCGACCTCCTTCGACTCGTCGGTGCCGAGCCACTCCTCGAGCTCCTTCGCGGTCATGTTCACGGCGTCGTGGAACTCGTCGCGGGTCGTCCGCTTCTCGTCGTCGGTGGGCATCGCGGGGCTCCTCGGGTCGGTCGGTCCGGGTCGGTCGGTGACCTCCAGCGGAGCGTGTCGGAGGGGGAGAGGTCAAGCCCCGTGCGCGGTTCCAGGGCGCGCGTAGCGTCGGAGGAGTCCGCACCAGCCGACCACCGCCGGCGTCCGCCGCCGGCAGAGAAGAGGCCCACATGCCCTCCCGCAACACCCTCGTCCGCAGTCTCCACGACCTCGGAGCCGCCGCCTGGTTCGGCGGCTCGCTCATGGGCGCCGTCGGCCTGAACGGCGCCGCGTCCACCTCGTCCGACCCGGCGGAGCGCCTCCGCCTCTCCTCGAACGGCTGGGCCCGCTGGACCCCTGTGCAGCTCGCCGCGATCGCCGCCCACGGCGTCGGCGGCATCGGTCTCGTCCTCGCCAACAAGACCCGCCTGGCCAACCAGCAGGAGAGCCGCACGAACACCGTCGTCAAGACCGTCGTGACCGGGCTCGCCGGTGCCGCCTCGGTGATCGCCGCGGTCGCCGGAGCGACGCAGGCCAAGCACGCCGACGAGGGCGCCCCCGGCGTGACCGAGGCGTCGGAGCACAACTCGCAGGAGCTGACCACGGCCCTCCGCGTGCAGAAGGTTACCCAGTGGGCCATCCCCGTGCTGACCGCCGTCATCATCGTCCTCGGCGCCCAGCAGGGCGAGCAGCAGCGCCCCGTGAAGGGCCTCTTCGAGACCACGGCGCGGATGTTCCGCAAGTAGTCCCCGCGCTCGCGCGCAGAACGTCGGCCGAGAGTGCCCGCCGTCCCCCGAGGGTGGAGGGCGGCTGCTCTCGGCCGACGTTCTGCGTGCGGGGTCCGGCTAGCGGCGCGAGGGCCGGCGGCGGACGGTCAGTACGAGGGCTCCCGCTTGCGAACACGTCGCCTGGTCGGCGTCGGAGCCCTCGGTCCCCTTTTCGACCGTCTCCGGGAACACGCGCCCACCGATCGCTGCCTCTCGATCAGGCGCTACGCTCCGGCATCCCGCTGCTCCTTCTCGGACGTCAGAGCGTCGATCCCGTTCTCGTGCCCGACACAGCTGGCGACCGTGTCCGGATCGATGCCCAGCGCGTAGCGGACCTCTTGTCCGGCGCTCTGCTGTTCAGTCGTGGCCTCAGGGAACGTCGAGTAGTAGGCGTCACTGAAATCGGCCGAGTTGGCCATCGTGTTGAGAGTGGACATCTCGGCGATGTAGGAGCCGCGGATCGTCGCGATCTGCTCGGAGACATCGCTCGGCCAGTGGTAGTACGAGTCGTCCAGGAGCGTGAGTGTCCGTCTTGTCAGATCGAGCCGAGCAGACGCAGCGGCGTGCACGCCGGAAGGGTCCGGGTCGCCACCGTTCAGAAGCTCGTCCTCGCCGGATGAGAAGGCGTCGCTCAGATTCTTGATCGCGATGTTGTTGGGGCAGACGAGATCGAGATAACGGGACGCCGCTTGTGCGGTGTCGAGCTCGACGAACGCAGGTGTCGCGGGCGCCGCAGGTGCAGGGGTCGTCGACTCGGCCGGAGCTGCTGCGGGCGCGGAAGCCGTGCAGGCAGTCAGGAGGAGCATTGCCGCACTGAGAGCTGCAGGGAAAAGGGCTTGACGCACGGCGGCTACTCCGGGGTCGCCGAGCAGAGCGCCGACGCGAAGGCCCCGGTGCTGGTCTGCTCGGCGATGACCTCGCCGTCGAGGGTAATTCGGCAGCTGATCTCGCCTTCGTCATCGATGCCGTTCGAGGCGGTCAGCGTGAAGCTCTGGAAGGTGAAGTCGCCTCCGGTCTGGACTTGCAGCTCCTTCGTGAAGGGGAGCGCCTGACCGGTGGCCTGCTCGGAGCCGGAGGTTCCTCCGTCGTAGGTCGACCAAGTGATGGAGGCCGCGGTAGCCGAGCCGGTGACCTCATAGACGAGCGTCCGCGGCACGGCAGCGGCCTCGGAGCTCTCGGCCTGCGCGGTGGCGATCGCGTTCGAGACGCCGCTCGCGAATCCGGCCGTGTAGACGATGGCGAGAATGATCGAGAGGACAAGCGCGATCACGTTGAGGACGGTGCCGGCGATGGCCGTGCCGCGAGAGCGGCCCTTGAGGAAGAGGCCGATGATGCCGAGGACGAGTCCGATGAAGGCGAGGAAGCCCGAGGCGTAGTTGACGATCGGGATAAGGGCGCCGATGAGCGCGAGGATTCCGATGATGAGGGAGGCGAGGCCCAGCCCGTTGCCGGTCTTCTTCGGAGCGGAGGGGGCGGAGCCGGGGAATACGGCGGGGTTGAACTCGGTCATCTGCGGAGTATGTCAGAGGCTGACAGGCAGCTGAGAATCCAGAGAGCGGTATTGCTTAGAGATGCCGTCCCGCCTGTGTTGACCCCGCTATCTCTACATAGGTAGCGTCATCCGTGTGCAGCCACTCCCTCGCCTCACGTCCGCCACGGCGGACGTCCTCCGGACCCTCCTCGATGCCGACGGCCCGACCTGGGGCATGGTCGTGATCAAGGCCACCGGGCGACCGGCGGGCAGCGTCTATCCGATCCTGGAGCGGCTCGAGGGAGCGGGCTGGGTGGTCTCGGAGTGGGAGGCCGCGAGCGAGCGGAGCGGCCCGCGTCGCCGGCTCTACGAGCTGACCGCGGAGGGCGCCCCGGCAGCCCGGGCCGCCGTCGAGCGGATGCGGTCGACCGCGCGGACGGCGCCGCGAGCGGCGGAGGCGACCGCATGAGCGCGCTCCTGCGGCTCCTGTCGCTGCTCCTGCCCCCGCTCGCCCGGGAGCGCTACCTCGAGGAGTGGCGGGCCGACCTGGCCGGCGCCGCCGAGCTGGGACTGCCCCGGCGCGGCGTCGTCCTCGGAGCGCTCGCCCTGCTGGCGAGCGTCGACCGCGACCTGCCCGCGCACACCGGCGAAGCGCGGGGCACGCTCCCGCGCCGCCTCGCCCGCCGCGGACTCGCGCTCTTCGCCGCGGCCGCGCTGATGCTCAGCGGCATCGCGCTGACCGGCGGCGGGATCGTCCCCGAGCCGGGTGCCGCCTCCGACACCGCCCTGGCCGCCGTCGGCGCCGTGCAGACCGCGGTGCTCGTCGCCGCCGTCGCGGTCGCGGTCCTCGGCGCGGTCCACCTCCTCGGCGCCGCGGCGTCGGCCCGCACGGTGCTCGCGCGGATCTCCCTGGTCGCGGCCGTCGTCGGCCCGGTGCTCACCGCGGCCGGCCTCCTCCTCCCCGGACCCCTCGCCCTCGTCGGCCTGCCCGTCTCCCTCGCCGGACTCGTCTGCGGGGCGATCGTCCTCGGCGGCTCGCGGACCATCGCCCTCGCACCGCGGACGGCGACCCGCGCTCAGCGCCTCCCCGTCGCCCTCGCGGGCCTCGCGCTCGTGGCGGGCGTCACGGTGGTGGGCGCGGTGGATCTGCTGGTCTGGAATCCGCAGGCGAAGGTCCCCGGCGTGGCCCTGGCGGAGATCTACGCGACCATGTCCGAGCGCGACGGCTTCGAGTTCGGCTCCCACGCGATCTGGGTCACCGGGTGGGCCGCGTTCTGGACGGCCGCCGCGATCGTCGTGACGATCGGCGCCCTGCTCGGCCGGAGGTCGCCGCTGACTCCGCGGCGGATCGCGGTGCTCATGCTCGCCCTGGTCGCCGGCGCCGTCGTCTTCCGCTTCTTCGCCGGGTTCGGCTTCGGGATGTCGGTCGCCGACACCTTCGTCACCTCCGGCGGCGACGGCTCCCTGGTCTCGGCGATCCTGCCGCCGCTCGGACAGCTCGCGCTCGCCGGCGCCGCGATCGCGGTGGGCTGGGCGCCCCGGGTCGCCCGGCCGGCGGCGGCCTCCGCGGCCTGACAGTGCTCGTGCCGGCGGAGACTTTCGCCCTGGCGGCTCGGGATCCGCGAGAACGGGACTGCCTGCCGACGTACTTCCCTTCGTGGTGAACACGAACGGCCCGTTCCGGCGCGGCCGAGCGCCCTCCGACCTACTCCAGCCGCCGCAGGAAGCGGGCCGGCTGGTCGAGGAAGCCGCGCCAGGTCCGCACCAGGTCGAGGTCGTCGTAGCGGCAGGGGCGCAGGCCCGTCTCGTCGAGCTCGTAGAGGTCGGCTCCGGGGAGGGCCGCGAGGATCGGCGAGTGCGTGGACAGGACGACCTGCGAGCCGCCGGCGACCAGATCGCGCAGCTGCCCGATCAGGGCGAGGCAGCCCGACACCGAGAGGGCCGACTCCGGCTCGTCGAGGAGCCACAGCCCGCTGATCCGGGAGCGGTTCGCCACGATGTCGAGGAACGACTCGCCGTGGCTCCGCTCGTGGTACCCGCCGTCGATCCCCACCTCCTCCAGGTAGCTGAAGAAGCCGTGCATCGTCTCGGCGCGGAGGAAGAAGCCGCGCTTGGACGCCCCGGCCCCGCGGACCAGCTGGAGGTGCTCGGCCAGGTCCGACTCCGAGGCGCGGGAGGAGTGCATCGCACCCGTGGATCCGCCCTCCGCGTTCAGCCCGTAGGCGAGGGCGACCGCCTCGAGCAGCGTCGACTTGCCCGAGCCGTTCTCGCCGGTGATCACCGTCACCTGGCCGAGATCCCAGCCCTCGGCCAGCACCTGCCGCACGGGCGCGAGCGTCGCGGGCCAGCGCGCGAGGTCGGCGGGGTACTCGGGTCGGGCCTGCACGCGGCGCACCGGGAGGGTCGAGAACACCCGGTCAGTCAAGCAGGTCGACGCTCCAGCCGGCCTCGGCCAGCGCGCGGGCCGTGTCGGCGCGGGGGGAGTAGGGGAGGTCGTCGGCGCCGACCACGCGGTAGTCGGTGTCGCCGGGGCCGACCCAGAGGACGGAGTCGGACGGGCCGGCCCGGTGCAGCGCGGCGCGGACGGCGTCGGCCGGCTCCGCGATCTCGAGCACCTCGCAGCGCTCGACGCGGCGGGCGCCGTCGACCAGGGCGCGGCGGATCCGCGCGGGGTCCTCGAAGCGCGGGTGGTGGTCGGTGACGATCACCAGGTCGGCGCGCTCGGCAGCGGCCCGGCCCATCGGCGCGCGCTTGCTCGGGTCGCGGTCGCCGTCGGCGCCGAGGAGGACGAGCACGCGGCCGGGCGTCACCTCGCGGAGGGCGTCGACGGTGCGCGCGACCGAGTCGGGGGTGTGCGAGAAGTCGAGGAAGACCCGCGGCCCGTCGGCGCCGGACACGAGCAGCGTCCGCCCGGGCACGGTGACGTCGATCCCGGAGTCGACCGCCGCGGCCACCCGGTCGCGCGCGTGGCCCGCCTCGATCAGCATCACCAGCGCGAGCGCCGCGTTCGAGGCCATGTGGCGTCCGAGGAGCGGGACGGAGGTGGTCGTCGACCAGCCGTCGCGAGCGGTGAGCCGGAAGCGGGTGCGGTCGACCGCGGTCTCGAGCACGTCGATCCGCCAGTCGGCTCCGTCTCCGGCGGAGAGCGTCACGACCGGGACGGAGGCCTCGCGGGCGACCCGGCGCCCCGCCTCGGTGTCGACGACCACGACGCCGCGGCGGCTCCGCTCGGGCGTGAACAGGCGCTGCTTGGCGCGGAGGTACTCGTCCAGGTCGCCGAAGTCGTCGAGGTGGTCGTGGCTGAGGTTGGTGAACCCGGCGACGTCGAGCACGATCCCCTCCATCCGGGAGCGCACGAGCGCCTGGGCGCTGACCTCGATGGCCGCCGCCTCGACGCCGTCCTCCGCCATCCGGGCCAGGAGCGCGTGCAGCTCGGAGGCCTCGGGCGTGGTGAGGCGGCTGGCGACCACGTGGTCGGCGCTGCGGCGCTCGGCGGTGGAGCTCAGCCCCGAGACGACGCCCAGCTGCCGGAGCACCGCGTCGAGGAGGTGCACGGTGCTGGTCTTGCCGTTGGTGCCGGTCACGCCGAGGAGCACCGGTCCGCTCCTCGTGCCGTACACCTGCGCGGCGACCGGGCCGAGGGCGGTGCGGGGGTCGTCGCTGAGGAGGACGGGCAGTCCGGAGGCGCGCGCCTCGTCGAGCCCGCCCGCGTCGGTGAGCACGGCGACCGCTCCTGCCGCCGCCGCGTCGGCCGCGAACCGGGCCCCGTGGCTCCTCCTCCCGGGGAGCGCGGCGAAGAGGGCGCCGGGGCCCGCTTCGGTGTGCGCGACGGTCACCGCGGTGATGCGGACGTCGGAGCCGTCGCCGTGGAGGCGGAGCCGATCGCTCGCGAGGTCGGCGAGCGCGACACCGGCGGCGTGGAGCGGTTCGAGGAGCCGGAACACCGGCATGCGGGCCTCCTGCGGGGCGGGCGGGGCGGTGTCGCCGAGGGCCCGCGGGCGCCGCCGGGCGACCGGAGGGGGAGGGCCGAGAAGCCCGTGCCTCAGCCTGCGCGCCGCTCCCCCCGATCGGGGAGGCCCTTGCCACCGCCCGCCCGGGCCGCTACCCGCCTCCGCCTACTGCCGCGAGAACGCCTCCTGGTACAGCGCCGCGAGCTCGGGGGAGCTCTCGCCGCTGAGGCCGCAGGTCAAGATCGTGTCGCCGTCGGCCGCGACCAGGTAGTCGACCCCGGTCTCGAAGACGATGGGGGCCCCGTCCACCGCCGTCTCCCTGCCCTGGGTGACTGTGACGCCGTCGCCGACCTCGCCCGCGTAGCGCTCGAGCACGTGCAGGGTGACGGTGCTCCCGTCGATCGAGCGGACCTCGGCCCGGAACGCGAGCTGAGCAGGGGCCAGCGCGGCGACCGTCACCGGCGAGCACGCGGCCATCGGCCCGCCCGTGCTCGGCAGGATCAGCGTCGAGGTGCTGCCCCCGCCCACGCCGAGCGCGAAGGGCAGCAGGAGGGAGGCGGCGGCCCCGGCGCTCAGCGCGCCGACTCCCACGATCAGCCAGGGGGAGCGGCGGCGGGAGTGCACCGTCCGCGTACCCTCGCCGGTGGCGGCGGCGATCTGCTCGGCGAGCTCGTCGCGGTCGAGCGCGGGGAGGCTCCGCGCGGGGTCGACCGTGCGGAGGAGGCGGCGGACGTCCTCGTCGTCGGTTCCGGTCATCGGAGTCCCCCTTCGGGCGCGTGCGGGTCGGTGGAGTCGTAGAGCTCGGCGAAGCGGCGCCGCGCGCGATGGAGGCGGATCGAGACGGCGTTCGCCGTGACTCCGAGGACCGCGGCGATCCCGCGGACGTCGAGCTCCTCCCACGCCCAGAGGCGCAGCAGCTCGGCGTCCTGCTCGCGCATCCGGGCGAGCACGAGGCGCACGGTCTCCTCCGCGCCCGACGCCTCGCCCTCGTCGATCTGCACCTGGGGCGGATCGACGACCGCGATCCGCTGGGCGAGCATGACCTGGCGGCGCTGCATCCGCCGGGCGTTATGCAGCTGGAGCCGGGCGACGCCGATCGCCCACGGCACCGGGTCGTCCTCGGGCACGTCGGCGCTGCGGCGCCAGAGCACCGAGAGCGTCGCGGCGAGCACGTCGTCGGCGGTGGCGGAGTCGGTGCGCCGCCAGAGGTAGCGGCGGACGGAATCGGCGACCGCGGCGGCGACCGCGGCGAACCGGTCGGGACCCGCGAGGGGAGCTGGCATGTGCCTCATGCTCCCTCCTGTCCGGGATCGGCGCACATCTTTCACCGGCGCGCCGGGCGGGACTCCGCGCTCTCCCAGCAGCGCGGGAGCGCGGGTCGGCGCTCAACGCCGCGAGGCGCCGACGAACTCCAGCCAGCCGGCCACGAACGGCTCGATGTCGTCCACCTCGTCCAGCGCGAGAGCGTCCAGATCGACTCCGCGGCACTCCAGCGTGAGGACGTGCCCGCGCACCCAGGCGGCCGCGCGCACGGCCCCGGCTCCCTCCCAGACCTCGAAGGGCTCCGGAGCCCCGTCGACCGGGATCTCCGCGATCCGCGTGGGGGCGGGCAGCGCCTCCGGCTGCACGAACGAGACGGGCGCCTCCTCCCGGCAGCAGAGCAGCGCGACGTCGTGCCGCGGATCGCCGAGGGTCGTGCGGATCTCGACGGAGGGCCCCGGCCCGCCCGGGACCGCCTCGTCGGCGAGGAACGAGAGCCCCCGGGGGCCGCCCGTCAGCGTCCACTCCGCCAGCAGCCGCGGACCGCTCCAGCCCGAGACCGCCCAGAGCGGGAGGTCGCCGAACGACCCGCGGATCCGCGCGACCCGCTCGGCGAGGTGCGCGGAGAACTCCTCCTCGCCGAGACGCCGCGCTCCGTCCATGGCCCGATCGTAGGTCGGGTGCCGCGGCACGGCCAGACCCCTCGCTACTGTGAACGTCGACCCCCGCCTCCCTTCCCCGCCGAGGAGCCCCATGCCCATCTGGACCCTGCACGGAGACGGCCGGACCGTCGAGCCCGGCGCCGTCGTCGCCCCCGGCGAGCGGCTCGCCTGGCCTGCCACGATCGCCATCGGCATCCAGCACGTCGTCGCCATGTTCGGAGCGACGTTCCTCGTGCCCGTGCTCACCGGGTTCCCGGTCGCCACGACCCTGCTCTTCTCCGGAGTCGGGACGCTGCTGTTCCTCCTGATCACGCGCAACCGGCTCCCCAGCTACCTCGGCTCGAGCTTCGCGTTCATCGCGCCCGTCACGGCCGCGACCGCCGTCGGAGGGACGGGGTCGGCGCTCGCCGGAGTCGTCGCCGTGGGCCTCCTCCTGGCCGCCGTCGGCGTCCTCGTGCAGGTCGTCGGCCTCGGCTGGATCGACAGGCTGATGCCGCCGGTCGTCGCCGGCGCGATCGTGGCCCTGATCGGGTTCAACCTGGCTCCGACCGCGTACCTCAGCTTCAAGCAGGCACCGATCACCGGGACGATCACGCTCGCCGCGATCATCCTGTCGAGCGTGTTCCTCCGCGGCTTCCTCGGCCGCGTCTCGATCTTCCTCGGCGTGGTCATCGGCTACGTCGTCGCCCTGCTGCGGAACGAGATCGACTACTCCGCGGTCGGTGCGGCCGACTGGTTCGGGCTGCCGCCGTTCACCTTCCCCGACTTCGCCTCCGGATCCACGTGGTCGGGCATCGCGATGTTCCTGCCGGTCGTGCTCGTCCTCATCGCCGAGAACGTCGGCCACGTCCGCGGCGTCGCGACGATGACCGACGCCTCCGCCAACGCCAGCACCGGCCGGGCCCTGATCGCGGACGGTGTGGCGACCACCCTCTCCGGCGCCTTCGGCGGCTCCGGCACCACGACCTACGGCGAGAACATCGGAGTGATGGCGGCCACCCACGTGTACTCGACGGCCGCCTACTGGGTCGCCGGCGTCACCGCGATCCTGCTCAGCCTCTCGCCCAAGGTCGGCGCCGTCTTCAACTCGATCCCGGCCGGAGTCCTGGGCGGCGCCACCACCGCGCTCTACGGCCTGATCGGCGTGATCGGCATCAAGATCTGGATCGACAACCGCGTCGACTTCTCGCGCCCGGTCAACCAGTACACCGCCGCGGTCTCCCTCGTGATCGCGATCGCCGGCTTCTCGTTCTCCTCCGGCGGCTTCGAGCTCGGCGGCATCGTCCTCGGCGCCGGCGCCGCCCTCGTGATCTACCACCTGGGCAACGCCATCGCCCGCTGGCGCCGCACCGGCGCCGACGACGGCGGCCCCCTCCCCGCCATCGGCCAGCTCGGCGGGGACCCGCAGGACCGCTGACCACGGCCTGCTCCGGCCTGCCGCTCCCGAGACGCCGCCGTGCCGTCCGGACGCCGCCCTCCCGCGGACGTCCCGGCGCGCACGGCGGCGTCTCGGCACCCGACGGAGCCGTCCCGGCGCGCGCACCGCAGCACCGCCTCCGCTTACCACGTTCGGGTCAGTCCGCAACCCGGTGCGCTCCCAGGCGGCTCCCGCCTAACGTCGAGCGTGACGACCGCAGCAGCGGAACGCCGCACACCGAGTGAGACAGCAAGGAGCACCACCGTGCCGCAGATCATCGAGACCGTCGACGTCAACGTCCCCGTGTCCGTCGCCTACAACCAGTGGACCCAGTTCGAGGAGTTCCCGCGCTTCCTCGACGAGGTCGAGTCGATCCAGCAGGTCACCGACACCCTCACCGTCTGGAAGGTGAAGGTCGGCCCCGTCGAGCGCGAGTTCGAGGCGAACATCACCGAGCAGCACCCCGACGAGCGCGTCGCGTGGAACAGCACCGGCGGCGAGACCGACCACGCCGGCGTCGTCACCTTCCACAAGCTCTCCGACACCGAGACCCGCGTCACCGTGCAGCTCGACTGGGAGCCCAAGGGCTTCCTCGAGACGCTCGGCTCGCTCGTCGGCGCCGGCAGCCACGCCGTGAAGAAGGACCTGAACAACTTCAAGGAGTACATCGAGAAGCAGGGCACCCCCGACGGTGCTTGGCGCGGCGACGTCGAGGCCTGAGCCGTGACCGACGCAGCCACCTCGTCCGAGGGCGAGAAGAAGGCGAACGGTCTCGGCGACGACGAGACCATCCCGCACTCCGAGGACGGGCTGGCGGTGGGGGTCTCCGGAGACTCGCACTTCAACCCCGAGGAGGACGCTCCCGAGGAGCCCTCCGAGAGCTGACGTTCTCCTCCGGGGAGCCCGACCGCTCTCCTCCGCGAGATGCCACTTGTGCACATGACACGCCACGAGGCGTGCGCACAGGTGGCATCTCGCGGTTGAAGGCTCAGCGCCAGGCCCGGGTGTACTGCGGGGGCACCGGCAGGTCCGCGCCGAGCTCGTGCGCCATCCGCACCGGAGCGTTCGGGTCGCGCAGCAGCTCGCGGGCGAGCAGCACGACGTCGGCGTCGCCGTTCGCGACCACGCCCTCCGCCTGCTCCGCCGTGGTGATGAGTCCCACGGCGCCGACCAGTGCACCGGTCGCCTTCCGCAGGTCGCGCGCGAACGGCACCTGGTAGAGCGGCGCCACCGGGATGCTGGCGTGCACGAGTCCGCCGGTCGACACGTCGAAGAGGTCCACGCCCTCAGCGCGCGCCCACTCCGAGACGGTGATCGTCTCCTCCAGCGTCCAGCCGCCCTCGGCCCAGTCGGTCGCGGAGAAGCGGACCAGCAGCACGAGCTCCCCGATCTCGGCGCGGACCGCGCGGACGACCTCGAGCAGCAGGCGCGCCCGGTTCTCGAGCGAGCCGCCGTAGGAGTCCTCGCGCGTGTTCGAGAGCGGCGACAGGAACTGGTGGAGCAGGTACCCGTGCGCGGCGTGCAGCTCGATCACGTCGAAGCCGGCGTCCGCGGCGCGGCGGGCGGAGGCGCGGAACGCCTCGACGAGGCCGGGCAGCTCCTCCGCGGCCAGCTCGCGCGGCTCCGCGTAGCCCTCGAACGCGACGGCCGAGGGAGCGACGGTCGGCCAGCCGCCGTCCTCCAGCGGCACGGATCCGCGTCCGCTCCACTCGCGGTAGGTCGACGCCTTCCGGCCCGCGTGGGCGAGCTGCACGCCGGCGAGCGCGCCCTGCCCGTGCACGAACTCGACGATCGGAGCCCAGGCGTCGCGCTGCTCGTCGTTCCACAGCCCGGTGTCCCAGGGGCTGATCCGCCCCTCGGGGACGACGGCGGTGGCCTCCGCGATGACGACGCCCGATCCGCCGCGCGCGAGCCCGCCGAGGTGCACGAGGTGCCACGAGGTGGGCACGCCGTCCTGCGCCTCCACCGAGTACTGGCACATCGGTGCCGCCCAGAGGCGGTTGCGGGCGGTCCTCGAGCGGAGCGTCAGCGGCTGGAACAAGGCGGTGTCGGTCATGTCTCTCCTGTCGTGCTTCTCCGCGGAACGCCGCTTCGGTACGCGATACGCCGGTGAGGGCGCACGCCAGCGGCATCTCGCGGAGGGGGTCACGTGCTCCAACCGGGAGGAGAGCCCGGCTATGCCCGGATCAGCGCGGCCAGGTCGACCCGGGCGCGTCCTGCCAGACGGTGCTCGGCGGAGCGAGCGACTCCAGCTCCTCGAACAGCGCGTCGGGGATCTCGAGCGCGTCGTCGGCCACGAAGGAGTCGTAGTGCTCGGCGGACGTGGCGCCGACGACCGTCGTCGTCACGCGGGGGTCGCGCGTCGAGAACTGCAGCGCGGCGGCGGCGAGCGGCACGCCCGCCCGCTCGCAGGCCGCTCCCATCGCCGCGACGGCGTCGACGATCTCGCGCGGCGCCGGCCGGTAGGCGTAGGAGGCGACCGGCTCAGGCCAGCGCACGAGGGCGCCTCCGCCGTAGACCGCCGCGTTGACCACGATCACGCCGCGGTCGACGGACGCGTCGATCAGCTCCTCGGAGGAGCGGTCGACGAGCGTGAAGCGGTTGTGGGTGATCACGGCGTCGAACAGGCCGGTGTCGACGTAGTGGCGCAGCATCGGCGCGGGTCCGCCCGAGATCCCGATCGAGAGGGCGACGCCCGCCTCCTTCATCGCGACGAGCGCGCGGACCGGGCCGTCCTCGGCGAAGGCCTCGTCGTACGAGATGCGCTCCGGGTCGTGCAGGTAGAGCAGGGGGAGGACGTCCATACCGAGGCGCTCGCGGCTCTCGTCGAGGCTGCGGCGCATCCGCTCGGCCGAGTAGCTGCCGGTGCTCGGGTCGCGGTCGAGCTTGGTGACCACGGTGATCCCCTCGGGGACGCCGCCGCGGGCCTGCAGGGCCTCGCCGATCAGGCGCTCGCTGTGGCCGCCGGCGTACTCGTTGGACGTGTCGACGACGGAGACGGCGCGGGTGGCGGCGTCGGAGTCGAGGACGCGCTCGAGGGCCGGCACCCGGTCGAGGTCGGCGACGCGCTCGGGGCGCCAGGAGGTGCCGAGGGTCAGCCGGGTGACGGTAACGCCGGACGGGCCGAAGGGCCGGAGGCGGGAGGACTGCGGAGTCATCCGCTCAGCCTGGCAGCGCCGGGGTCCTCCCCGCATCCCGCGGAGGATGAACGGTCAGTGGACGAGAGGGCTCTGCCCGACGACGCCGAAGCCCAGGAGCGTCGTCGCGAGCGTCCCGGCGGAGAGGTGGGCGATCCGGAAGACGGTGTCGGAGCGGCGCGGCCGCCTCCGAGGTCGACGAGGTGTCGTGCTCGACGGGATCCCTCCGCGGGGCCTTCCTCGGGGCGCGATGACCGGCGGCGGACCGGCGCGAGGCCGCCGTGACGGCCGGACGCGGGCCGGTGGTGCGGCCTAGGCTCGGCGCGTGACCGTCGATACCGCCGCCGCCGACTCCTCCGCCCGCTCCGCCGTGCTCGACGCTCTCGCCACTCCGGCGCTGGTGCTCGACGAGGCGGTGCTCGACCGCGACATCGCCGCCGTCGCCGCGGCTGCCCGCGAGCGGGGCCTGGCGCTCCGCCCCCACGCGAAGACGCACAAGTCGCTCGAGATCGCCCGGCGCCAGCTCGCCGCGGGGGCCGTCGGCCTCACCGTCGCGACCGTCTCGGAGGCCGAGGTCTTCGCCGCGGGAGGGATCCGCGACCTCTTCATCGCCTACCCGCTCTGGCTCGACGCCGAGCGCGCCGGGCGGCTCCGCCACGTCCTCGCGAGCGCCCGCGTGCGGGTCGGCGTCGACTCGGCGGAGTCGGCCGAGCGCCTGGCCGCGGCCCTGCCCGAGCGCGAGGGGCTCGAGGTCGTCGTCGAGATCGACTCCGGCCACCACCGCAGCGGCGTGCTCCCCGCCGAAGCCGGCGCGATCGCCGCGGCCGCCGTCTCGGCCGGGCTCGACGTCGCCGGCGTCTTCACCTTCCCCGGCCACAGCTACGCGGCCGGCAACGGAGCGGCGGCCGCCCGCGACGAGGCGCGCGCGCTCGCCGAGTCGGTCGCGTCGCTCGCGGCGTCCGGAGTCGAGGCCCGCGTGGTCAGCGGAGGCTCGACCCCCTCGGCCGCGTTCGCCGACTCCTCGGTGCTCACGGAGCTTCGCCCCGGGGTCTCGGCCCTCGGCGACGCCCAGCAGTGGGAGATCGGCACGATGACGCCCGAGGACATCGCCGTCACCGTCCTCGCCACGATCGTGTCCCGCCGCGGCGACCACCTGATCGCCGACGCGGGCAGCAAGGTGCTCTCCTCCGACCGCGGCGCGGCCTCGAGCGGCTTCGGCCGCCTCCCGGAGCACCCGGAGGCGCGCATCCCGGTGCTCTCGGAGCACCATGCGACGATCACCGGAGTCGACCTCCCGGTGGGGACACGCGTGCGGATCGCGCCGAACCACGTCTGCGTCGCGGTGAACCTGGCCGACGAGTACCGCGTCCTCCTCCGCGACGGCGGCGGCTCCGTCTGGCCCGTCGACGCCCGCGGGCGGAACAGCTAGGCGATCCGCGAGCGCGGCATCCGCAGGCCGAGCAGCGCGCTCGCCGCCAGCAGCACGAAGGCGGAGGCGAAGGCCGCGGTCGGCGATGCGGCGTCGGCGAGAGCGCCCGCGAGCAGCGGCCCGATCACGCCGCCCAGGTCGGACGCGGCCTGGAACACCGAGACCGGCTTGCCGCCGCGCTCGCCCGCGGCGTCACCGACCAGCGCACCCGGGGCCGTTCCCATGAAGGCAGCCGCCGCTCCGTAGACGCAGAGCAGCACGACGAGCAGCCACAGCTCCGAGACGAACGGCATCGCCAGCATCGCCACCGCCGCGACGGAGAATCCGCCGATCAGCGCCGGGCGCCGGCCGACCGTGTCGACGAAGCGGCCGGCGGGCGCTAGCGCGATCGTCTGCACCACCGCGGCGATCGCGAAGGCGATGCCGGTCCAGGCGGGCTGCCCGCCGAGCCCCTCGACGACGAGCACGGGGACGAGCGTCGCGCGGACGCCCATCGCCGACCAGCCGAGGGCGAAGTTCGCCAGCACCGCGCTCTGGTACCGGCGGTCGCGAGCCACCTCGCGCAGCGGCTTCGTCCTCGCCGCGGCGGACGGTGCCGCGTCGCGCTCCGGCCGCTGCAGCAGGATCAGCCCGACGAGCCCCGCGATCGCGAGCGTGCCGGCGTAGAAGAAGAAGGGGGCGGTGAGCGAGATCGCCGTGAGCACGCCGCCCACCGCGGGGCCCGCCATGCCGCCGAGCAGGAAACCGCCCTGGTAGAAGCCGATCGAGCGGCCGCGCCGCTCCGGGCTCGCGGTGCGCAGGAGGAGCGTCATCGCCGCGACGGAGAACATCGCGGAGCCGATGCCGCCGACTCCGCGCAGCAGGAGGAGGTGCGGGTAGTCGGAGGCGAAGCCGACCAGCGCCGAGGAGAGCGCGACGATGCCGATGCCGACGGCGAGCACGACCCGCTCGCCGAACCGGTCGACGAGCGGCCCCACGAACGGATTCGCGACCAGCCGCATCAGCGCGAACGCCGAGACGACCGCGCCGACCGCCGTGTAGTCGACGCCGAAGCTGCGCACGTAGGTCGGCAGCACCGGCACGACGACGCCGAACCCCAGCATCACGAAGAAGGCGACGACCCCCAGCACGAGCACGTCCCGCGGCAGTCGCTCGCTGTCTCGGGAACGCCACGGGAATCGCACCTGTCGACGCTACCCCTTCTCGAGCGCCCGGCCCGCGCCTCGATGTGTCGAGTTCGCGCCGACCGTCCGACACCCTCTCCGCGATGGATACGGTCCCAGGACCCGGCGGATCTGCAGGCGAATGAGGAGACGTCATGAAGAGTTCTCTGTGGTTCGGGTCCGGTCTCGCTGTCGTCGCGCTGGCGCTGACGTCGGTTCTCGGGGCGTAGGTGGCCTCGGCCGCTCCGATTCAGCCGAACAAGAACTGCGAGTACGAGTTTCAAGGGGGGTGCGTGACGTGGTACACCGGCGTCTCGACCTGCGATCACATCGTCGAGACCAGTGCCCCGGAACATCGCAAGAAGGCCTGCGCGGTCTGGGTCACGACGGGGACGATGCACATCGAGCGATGATCGATGGTGGACCGCACGACCGCCTCATCGGCGGTACTCGTATCCGTGCTGCTCCTTGTGGGCTGCACCGAGCCGGGAGGCGATCAGGAGGCCGCTCCCTGCGTCCCGCTCGAGCGCACGTGGAACGACTACGCGCCGGAACTCGATCCCGTTCTGCGTCCACCGTTTCGCGAAGCCCTCGAGGGCTTCGACGAGAGCTCCTCGAACTCGATCGCGTCCGACGCTGCTCGTCTCGCCACGAGCAATCTGCTCTCCGCGATCTCCGGGGATCGACGAGCGAGCGAGTACTTCTGGAACGCCATGGACCTGATCGGCCGTGAGTGCGCCGAGGCGGGAGTCCCGCTGTCGTTCGACCACCACGGCGAGCAGCTGACGACGGGGAGCAGCGCCGACCACGGGCGCCCGCCCTGGGTCGTCGATCCGCCGCCTCAGCCGGAGAGCGGCACGATCGAGCCGACGATCCCGGAGTAGCTCACGTAGTAGAGGACGCCGTCGCGGTGGAGGACGCCGCGGCCGGGGTAGCTCTCGTCCGGTCCGTCGGGCCCGTCGAGGAAGCCCGGAGCCGCGGTGTCGTCGGCGGTGAACCCGTCCGCGAGGAGCGCGGCGCTCCGATCCGGCCACTCCGCGTCCGGGACCGCCAGCTGCCCGACCACGACCGACACGTCGCCCTGGCCGCTCCACCGGCAGAGCACCCCGTCCTCGGCGATCTCCTGCACGACGGGGTAGTCGACGTCGTAGACCGTCGTCTCGGGCGAGAGGGCGAGACCGTCCTCGGCGAGCGACGCCTCCTCCTCGGCGGTGAGCAGGTCCTCGCAGGGGAGCAGGGCGGTGGCCGGGGTCGCGGTGGGCAGCGGAGTCGCGCTGCCGGCGCTCGCGGTCGGCACGGCACTGCTCGGCGTCGGAGCGCTCGAGATCAGCGGTGAAGCGGTCGTCGGGGCCGTCCCCTCGTCGGCGCTTCCCGTGCAGCCGCTCAGCGCGAGCAGCCCCGCCCCGCAGGCGAGCAGCGCACCGGCGCCCCTCGCGGTCGTCGTCCGGATCATCGCGAGCCCCCTCGTCCGCGGCGGCCGCATCGCCGCCCCCTCGATCCTCTCCTCCGCCCTCGCCGGCTGTCCACCGCCCCCGGCCGGCGCCGAGGCGACTACCGCTTCGGCCCAGCGCCGATCGCCCAGACCCGCGGCGGCACGGTGCCGTTGACCGCGTGGTCGCCGACGATCCGCGCCTTGAACACCCACGGATTGTGGCTCGCGGCCGTGCGCGCATTGCGCCAGTGCCGGTCAAGGTTCTTGCGGGTGCTCACCCCGGAGGCGCCCAGCGCGTCGAAGAGGTCGGAGGTCGCCCGGGTGGCCAGTTGCGTCAGGACGATCTGGGCCTGCGCCGTCTCGAGCTCGGCGAGGTCGTTCTGCCGCTCGTCCTCGAGCGGGTCGCCGTCGAGGGCCGCGTCGTGCGCCCGCTGCAGCGCGACCGCCGCGCGCTCCACGATCGCCGCTCCCGCATAGGCGGCGGCCGATACCTGCCCCACCACCTGCAGGATCTGCGGATCCGCCGCGAACGACTCGGCGTTCCCGTGCGAGAAGATCCGGGTCCGCGCCCGCACTTCGGCCGCGATCTCGCGCTCGGCCCCAGCGATCGAGCCCGCCAGCACGGCCAGCAGCACCGCCTGGTAGAACGCGGTCTGGTAGCGGAACCGGGTCTCGAAGTCGATCACGTCCTCGGCCGCGACCACCGCCTCCGTGAAGGTGCTCGTCCCCGAGCCCGTGGTGCGCTGGCCGAAGCCGTCCCAGTCGTCGGCGTGCTCGACGCCCGCCTGGCGAGCGTCGACGATCGCGATCACCTTCTGCCCGGTGTCGGTGCGCTGGGCGAAGGTGTCGATCCAGTCGGCGAAGACGCTGCCGGTGGAGTAGTACTTCGTGCCGGTCACCGTGAACCGCGTCGGGTCGCCCTCGACCGGAGCGACCTTCGTCTGCACGTCGCCGATCGCGACCGTGCCGACCTCGGTCCAGGCGTTGCCGCCGAGCTCGCCGTCGGCGAAGCGCCGGAGCCAGCGCTCGCGGGTCCCGTCGGTCGCGAGCAGCCGGTCCTCGACCAGGGCGAAGTGGCCGCGGAGCGCCTGGGGGAGGTTGGAGTCGGCGGCGGCCAGCTCCGTCAGCAGGCGGAACAGCTGGGGGAGGCTCGCGCCGGCCCCGCCGGACTCCAGTGGCACGCGCACCGCGCCGAACCCGGCGTCCGCCAGCGCTCGGATCTGCGCGACCGGCAGCTCGCGCGCGCTCTCCCGCGCCGCCGCCCCCGCCGCGATCTCGGCGAACAGCGGCCGGAACCGCCCCGCCAGTTCCTCGTAGTCCACCTCGGGCACGGCCCGCACGTCGGTCGCGGTCATCGTCGGCTCCTGTTCCGCTGCGCCCACCCCGGGCGGCTCGTGCTCGACGGTAGGGGAGGAGCCCGGTCCGCGGTCCGCCCGTGACGCCCGGTGTCCCTCCGTGACGCCCGGTGTCCCTCCGTGACCTCCGGTGTCCCTCCGTGACGCCCGGATCGGGGAATGCCTCGCCCCCGGGGCTGTTGGCCCAGGGGATGTCCTCCACCACTCCCGTCCCCCCGTCCGACCCCCGCAGCGCCCTCGTCGTCGGTGCGACCGGCATCGGCGGCTCCGCCCTCGTCGACCTGCTCACCGAGCAGGGCTGGCCGGTGACCGCCCTCTCGCGCCGCCCGATCGACGCGCGCCCCGGCGTCACTCCGCTCGCCGCCGACCTTCGCTCCGCCGAGGACCTGGCCCGCGTGCTCGCCGACCAGCGCCCCACGCACGTCTTCTTCACCGCCTGGTCGCGCCAGGCGACGGAGGAGGAGAACATCGCGGTCAACGGCGGCATGGTCCGCGACCTCCTCGCCGCGCTCGCGCACGCTCCCGTCGAGCACGTCGCGCTGGTGACCGGCCTCAAGCACTACCTGGGCCCGTTCGAGGCGTACGGGCAGGGCGCGATGCCCGACACCCCGTTCCACGAGGAGGAGGAGCGCCTCGACGCCCCGAACTTCTACTACGCGCAGGAGGACGAGCTCTTCGCCGCGGCCGGGCGCGCCGGGTTCACCTGGTCGGTGCACCGCTCGCACACGGTCATCGGGCACGCCGTCGGCAACGCGATGAACATGGGGCTGACCCTCGCGGTCGCGGCGTCGATCCACCGTGCCGAGGGCACCCCGTTCGTGTTCCCCGGCTCGCTCACGCAGTGGAACGGACTCACCGACATGACCGACGCGACGATCCTCGCCGAGCAGATGCTCTGGGCGTCGACGTCGGAGGCGGGCCGCGACCATGCCTTCAACGTGGTCAACGGCGACGTCTTCCGCTGGCGCTGGATGTGGACCCGGATCGCGGAGCACTTCGGCGTCGAGCCGGTCGGCCCGGGGGAGGAGCCGCAGCCGCTCGAGCAGCAGATGGCCGATGCCGAGCCCGTCTGGCGGCGCCTCGTCGACGAGCACGGGCTGATCGAGCCCGACCTCTCCCGCGTCGCCTCCTGGTGGCACACCGACGCCGACCTCGGCCGGAACCTCGAGGTCGTCACCGACATCGGCAAGTCCCGCCTCGCCGGCTTCACAGCGTTCCACCGGACGGTCGACTCGTTCACGGCGCTCTTCGACCGCTACCGCGCGGAGCACCTGATCCCCTAGCCCGCCGGCCCTCATCCGTCGCCGCTCCGTCGTCCGCCGGACACCCCGTCGACACCCCTCGTCTCCCCGCCGTGCCTAGCGTCACGGCATGGCGGCGAGCGGATGATCGAGCGGGTGGACCCGTTCCTGGGCACGGAGGCGACCGCGCTCCCGGAGCCGACCGGGGTCGCAGCGACGTGGTGGTCGCCGAAGCCGCAGATCGGCAACACGCACCCCGGAGCCACCTACCCCCTCGGCATGGTGTCCGCGTGCTCCTACTCCGGCGCCTATCCGACGGGCTACGGCCGCTACGACCTCGCGCTCGAGGGGGTCCCGCCGACGCTCCACGACGGCCTCGAGGCGAGCGGATTCACCCACTTCCAGCAGTCGGGCACCGGCGCGATCCGCAAGTACTACAACTACCTGCGGGTCACGCCGATGCTCGAGCCGCTCGACGAGCTCGGGCGCAGCTGGGCCCTCGAGGACGAGGTGGCGGAGCCCGGCTACTACGCGGCGACCCTCTCCTCCGGCGTGCGGGCCGAGCTCACCGTCGGGCCCGCCTCCGTGGTGCACCGCTACACCTTCCCCGAGCACCGCAGCGCACGCGTGGTGGTCGACCTCTCCCTCGGGGGTCTGGCGATCCCGAGCGGAGCGACGGTGCCGCTGCGCGCGCAGCTGCACTCGATCTCGCCCGGAGTCGCGGCCGGCGAGGTCGTGATGGAGGGGGCGCCGCTCGCGGTGCACCTGGAGTGCGACGCCCTGCAGTGGCGGCAGATGCTCTGGTACGACCGCCGGCTGATGCCCGGCGGGACCCGGCTCGACTTCGACCACATCCGTCCCACCACGCTGCGCCCCTTCGGGCTGATGTGGGCGGGACCCAGCACGGCCGGGCAGACCGTCGAGCTCCGGATGGGCTTCTCGCTGCGGGGCACCGACCGCGCCCGCGAGAACCTGCATCGCGACGTCCCTCCTGCGGGCACCGGGTTCGACCAGCGCCGTGATCGCACCCGCAAGACGTGGCGGAAGCGCCTGCGCACGATCGCCGTCGACACCCCGTCCGCCGAGCGCGAGACGGTCTTCTCGACCGCGCTCTACCACTCGCTGATCAAGCCGTGCCTCGCTCCCTCCGAGAGCCCGTTCTGGCCGACGGACGGACCCTTCGTCTTCGACATCAGCACGATGTGGGACATCTACCGCACTCAGCTCCCGCTGCTCACGATGCTGCTGCCCGAGCGGGCGGTCGAGATCGCGGCTGCGCTCCTCACCATCTGCGAGGAGGAGGGCAACTTCCCGATCGGCTACCGGATGGCCAAGGGCAGCGACCGGTTCTCGCGCCAAGGCAGTGCCCTCGCGCACACCTTCCTCGCCGACCTCTGCCGGCTGGGGCTGCCCGGGGTCGACTGGGACGCCGCTCTCGTGCACATGAGCGAGGACCTCAAGCGGATGTACGGCGAGGAGTTCCTCGCCGCGGGGGAGGCTCACCCGATCAGCCACACGCTCGACCTGGCGCACGGCTACTGGTGCACAGCGGTCGTGGCCCGCCACGTCGGCGATCTCGAGCTCGCCGAGCAGCTCGAGGAGCGCGCCGCGCAGTGGGTGAACGCGTTCGACCTCCGCTCCGGCCTGCTCAAGGACTCGACGTACTACGAGGGCACCCGCCACAACTACTCGTTCCGCCTGCTGCACGACATGGCCGGGCGCATCGCCCTCAGCGGAGGGGACGAGGGCTTCGTCGCCCAGCTGGACGAGTTCTTCGGCTACGGAGCCGAGCCGGTCGTCCAGCCCGGGCTGCGCCCCGAGCGGAGCGAGATGCTCGCGGGAGCCGAGCTCGGACGCTTCGAGGGGCTCAACAACGAGCCCGACATGGACTCGCCGTGGGCGTACCACTACGCGGGACGGCCCGACCGGACCGCCGAGATCGTGCACGGCGTGCTGCACCAGCGGTTCGGAGCGGGCCGGGGAGGCCTGCCGGGGAACGACGACTCCGGCGGCCTCAGCTCCTGGTACGTGTGGGCGAGCCTCGGGCTGTTCCCCGTCGCCGGGCAGGGCCTGGTGCTGGTCAACGCGCCGAGCTTCGCGCGCGCGTCGGTGGCGATCGGAGGGGCCGACCTCGAGATCCGGACCACCGGCTTCGTCGAGCCCGAGCCGGGTGGGCCGGTCCAGTACGTGCAGTCGGCCGAGTTCGACGGCGCGCCCCTCCTGACGAGCGTCCTGACCGCGGCCGCCCTCCATCGCGGCGGCGAGCTGCTCCTGCACCTCGGTCCGGAGCCCTCCGACTGGGGGACCCTGCCCGAGCATCGGCCGCCCTCGTGGCCGGCGCGCCGGCACTGACCCCCGCTCGCCGTCACCCCCGCCACCACCGACCCCGCGCGTCCGGCCTCCGCCGCCGCACCCGACCGACGACCCCTGAAGGAGACCCATGGACCAGAGCACGCACGCGAACACTGTGCAGGACAGACTCGTCATCGTCGTCCGCGCCGATCCGGTGATCTGCGGGCACTCCGTCGAAGCGCGCAATATCGCCGAGACCGCCCGGGAGCGCGGATTCGACGAGGTCCGGATCGTCACCTGGCCGATCGACCGGCTCGAGGCCGCGGGCCTCCCGCTCAAGCCGCTCGACGCCGTGCTGCCCTACAGCGACGGCATCGTCGTGGAGCGGCCGGGACCCGTGGGCGACTACAAGGTCCCGGACGGCCGCTGGCTGGCCGGGATGACCGGGCGCCTGATCGAGCTGTTCACCGACGGCGTCCCGACCGTCTGCCTCTCGCTCTACCTGAGCCCGCACACGCTCGTCGTGGCCGACGCCCTCCGCGCCGCCTGGAGCACCGGACTGCCCGTCGAGGTGACCACGATCGCCGAGGCCGTCGGCTCCGACGTCACGAACGTGGTCCGCCGGGCGGTGGAGGAGGGCCGGCTGGGCGCCGCCGCCCACATCCTCTCCTCCTACCTCTCGCAGGACCACTGCGTCGCGGTGTCGGAGTACACGCGCGACCTGATCATCGAGGAGGCGGAGCGCGTCGACGCCGCGCACGGGACGCGCTTCGCTCCGCAGTGCCGGGAGCGCATCGCCGTGTCCTACCCGGCGATCGACGCGGACGCCTACCTCGACCTCGACCCCGGCGTCGTCGAGGAGGTCGTGCGGGCCCGCGGACTCCGGACCGACGGCTACGTCCTCTTCCTCTCGCGCCTGACCGAGGCGAAGGGCGTGGAGGATCTCATCACCGGCTACGAGCGCAGTGCCGTCCACGAGCGCCACGAGCTCGTCATCGCGGGTCGCGGTCCGCAGGAGGCGGAGCTGCGCCGGATCGCGGCGGCGTCACCGCTGGCGCACCGCATCCGCTTCCTCGACGACGTCGGCGACGCGGAGAAGCCCTTCCTGATGGCGGGCTGCGAGGCGTTCGTGCTCCCGAGCAAGCCGCGGCCCGAGTTCGTCGAGACCTTCGGCATCGCGCTGGCCGAGAAGATGCTCGCCGGGGGCGGCCCGATCATCACCACGCTGACCGGCGGCATCGGCGAGGCGATCGGCGAGCACGCCTTCGTGACCCCGGTCGACAGCCCGGACACGATCGCCGCGCTCCTCGACCACGCCGTCCTCGAGCTCAGCGCCGACGATCGCGCACGCCGAGCGGCGGCCGCCCGGGAGTACGCCCTGCAGTTCGATCGGCGGGTCGTGTTCGACCGCCTCTTCGCCCGCCTGGCGCGGCCCGCCGTGGCGACGGCGGCGCTCTAGCGGCGGGAGTCCGGAGAGGCCGTCGCTGCGGCACCCCTCGCGATGAGCACGTCCGGCGAGAGCTGGTGGCGCACGAAGCGGAGCGTGAAGCTGCGGCGGTCTCCTCCGGAGACCCGCTCGGCGAGGACGCGGATGCCGAGGACGGCGACGACGCGCCACTGCTCGGTCTCGTGGGCGACGACGGCGCAGAAGAGGTCGCCCGGGCGCACCTCGTCGACGGTGGTGGTGAGGCTGTTCGTTCCGTGGGTCATCTGGCCGCTCCTGGTTCCGGCGGACCTCGCGGACGGCGCTTCGGGTGCGCCGCGCAGCCGTCCGCCGGTCGCTCGAGAGGGGGGCCCGAGCGGCCGGCGGCCGGTCATGCGTGCGACAGCAGGGACGAGCCCGCCGGAACGACCCCGTGCCGCAGGAGCAGTGTAAGACTGCGACCCTGACCGTGGCGCGGAATGTCAACCACTTGCGACCGCGCTCCCGGGGTTCTCAGGCCCGAAGACGACGGAACCCGCCTCCCGGGCGGGAAGGCGGGTCGTGTCGGTGTGCGGCGGCGGCGCCTGATCGGGAGCGGCTCCGGCGCGGAGGGTCAGGCGGCGGGCTCGGCGCGGCGCAGCGGGACGGCGGCGTTGCTCGTCGGCTCGGGCACGATGCGGAGGCCGGCGCCGCTGTTGGCGCGCTCCATGAGGGCCTCGACCCACTCCGGGTTGATCGTGGGCTGACGGCTGCCCTTGAACTCGAACTGGATCGGGATGGTCGGGTGCATCCACACGCCGCGGCGGCCGGTGCCGGCCTGGGGGCTCGCGTCGAGGGTGAGCAGGAAGCGCTCGTCGCGGCGGAACTTGTTGATGATGACGATCTGGAGGTGGGCGAGGGCGCGGTCCTCGACCTCGATGGCGGCGGGGGGAGTGCCGTACAGGATGTTGCCCATGGTGTGCTCCGATCTGACGTGCGAGTGGCTGACGTCCGTCACTCTATATCGCTAGAAAGACTTTCTACTAGTTGAGCTAGCTACTTACGTCGCGGACTGCGTTTTCTGTCCATCGCCGCCGGTCGCCTCGATTCTCCGACGGACCCGGGGCGCGGCAGAAGTCCCTCGGAGTGAACTCCTGGGGACGCGCGGCCACGGCCGCGGGGACGCCGGTCAGGCGCGGCGCTGCTCCAGCACGCCGTCGGCGTACTCGCCGATCTCCTCGCCCGCGAGCTCCTGGGCGGCGTCGACCGTCTCGGAGTCGGCCGGGCGCTCGACGATGTCGCGCATCGTCTGCAGGAAGCGGATGACGGTCCCGGCCTCGGAGGGGTTGAGCGTCTCGGCCGCCTCGAGCATGCGGCGGTGCATCTCGTCGAGCGTCTCGCGCACCTCGCGGTGGGAGGTGGGGGTGGCGACGATGCGGATGGCCCGGCGGTCGCTCGGGTGCGGCTCCCTGACCACGTGCCCGCTCTTGACCAGCCGGTCGATCAGCACGGTCGTGGAGGCGGAGGAGATGCCGAGGTAGGAGGCCAGGTCCTTCGGGCTGACGTGCACGCCCTTCTGCTGGCGGCGCATGAGGAACTGCACGGCCAGCAGGTCGTTCTCGCCCATGCCCATGGATCCGCGGGTCCGTCGGCGCATCGCGGCCTCCGCCGTGCGGAAGGCGCGCATCGCGGCGAGGACCTCCACCGCTCCGGGCTCGGTCGCCTCACCCGAGAACCAGAAGGCCCCGGGTCGCTTCAGCGTGACCTCATCCATGCCGAACAGTCTAGACAGTCTCGTAGCAAGAAGATCTAGACAAGCCAACCTCCCCCGAAGTGCTTGCCTGGAAGGGCGGCGACCACTACGAAGGGACTACTAGTTAGACGAGCTAGTGACTCATTCGCGAAGGGAGCTGCCCGTGCTGGACGAACTCGACCGCCTGCAGCCGCTCCCCGCCGACGTCGTGGATCCGCTGGTCGGCTCCACCCTGGCCGGTCGCTACCTCGTGCTCGAGCGGGTGGGGGAGGGCGGCAGCGCCGTCGTCTACCGCGCCCGCGACCTCCGCCTCGCCCGCCAGGTCGCGGTCAAGGTCCACCGCGGCGTCCCGGACACCCCCAACGAGCGGGCGCGTCGCGAGCGCGAGATCCGCTTCCTGATCGACTCGCGTCACGCCTCCGTGGTGGACGTCCTCGACCAGGGCGAGATCCCCGGCGAGGAGGGCGACCTCGCGTTCCTCGTCCTCGAGTACTTCGACCGCAGCGACCCGGCGGCCGACTGGTTCGCCTCCGGCGACCAGCGGCTCATCGCGGAGGTCGGCGCCCAGGTGGCCGATGCTCTCGCGCACCTGCACGCGCAGGGCGTCCTCCACCGCGACGTGAAGCCCGAGAACGTCCTCGTCCGCTCGCGCGCCACCGCATCCGGCTTCTCCGCGCACGAGGCCAAGCTCAGCGACTTCGGGATCGCCCGCTCGGTCGACGACGCCCGGCTCACCCGCTCCGACGTGCTGGTGGGCACCGCCGCGTACCTCAGCCCCGAGAGCCTCGGCTCCGGCCCGGTCGGACCGGCGTCCGACGTCTACTCGCTCGGGCTGGTCCTGCTCGAGGCCGTCTCGGGCCGCAGGGCCTACACCGGCACGACGCTCGAGATCTCGATCCAGCGCCTCCACCACGCGCCCGTCGTCCCGGAGTCGGTCCCGGCGGAGTGGCGCGAGCTGCTGACCGGGATGACCGCTCTCGATCCGGCCGACCGCCCCTCCGCCGAGGAGGTGGCACGCCGGCTCTGGGCGCGCCTGGCCGGCGGCCCCGCCGCAGCCCCCTCCCGCAGCGGAGTCACGGGCACGGTCGCCCTCGTCGCCGCGGGCCTGGTCGGCGCGGTGACGGCCCTCTCGCTCACGGGCTGGCTGGGCTGAGCGCCCCGAGCGGTCCTCGTCCGCTCAGGTTCCTCGCGAGCGTGCTCCCGTAGGGTCCGGGCGACCCTCGACCGACCCCGAGCCGCGTCGCCGCGGACCGAACGGAGCCGATCCCATGAGCCCGCGCCGCCTCTTCCGCCTGCTGTCGATCGTCGAGGCGGTGACCTGGACTCTCCTGATCGTCGGGATGCTGCTGAAGTACGCGGCCGGAGCCGGCGACTGGCCGGTGAGCGTCGCCGGGCCGATCCACGGGTTCGCGTTCCTCGCCTACGGAGCCGCGGCCCTGGTGCTCGCGGTGAACCAGCGGTGGTCGGCGGGCGCGACGGCGCTCGCGGTCGTCAGCGCGGTCGTGCCCTATGCGACGGTCCCGCTGGAGCGCGGCTTCGAGCGCCGCGGCCTGCTGGAGGGCCCGTGGCGGACGCACGCGACGGACGACCCGCGCGACCGGCGCGTGACGAGCAGACTCCTCCGCTGGGCGCTCGCGCGGCCCGTGCTCGCCGGGGCGCTGGTCCTGGCTCTGGTCGCCGTGGTCTTCGCGGCGCTGCTCGTGGTCGGCCCGCCCGGGGGCGGCGAGGCCTGATCCCGCGCGCGGCGCGCCTCAGACGGGGCGCGTCTCCGCGTCGATGAGGATCTCGGCGGCGCGGCGTGCGTGCAGGGCGGCCTCCGGGGTTCCGGCGATGGCCGCGGTGGTCTGGGCGCCCTCGGCGAGGATTGCGAGCTGCGCGGCGAGCTCGGCGCCGCCTCCCGCCTCCTCAGCGAGGGTCGCGAGGAAGCGCTGGAACGTCTCCTTGTGGTCGCGCGCCATCTCGGCGACCATCGGGTTCGACGAGCCGAGCTCCCCGAAGGCGTTGATGAAGCCGCAGCCGCGGAACGAGTCCTCGGAGAACCAGTCGAAGAGGAAGTCGTAGATCGCGAGCAGCTTGCCGCGAGGTCCGTCCGCCGCGGCGACCCGGGTGGTCACGCCGAGGGTCCACTGCTCGTGCCGGCCGTGCAGGACGGCGACCACCACCGACTCCTTGCTCGGGAACTCCGAGTAGAGGCGCTTCAGCGAGACGCCCGCGGCCGTGCGGAGCTCGTCCATCCCGACGGACTGGATGCCGCGCTCGTAGTAGAGCCGGTCGGCGGCCGCGAGGATCGCCTCGCGGGGAGGGCGCTCGTCGAGGATCGGGGACATCCCTCCATGGTAGGCGGTACCAGAACGGGCGTTCTCGGTCGGCTGCCGCGCTCGCCGCAGGGGGTCCGGGGGTCGGACGCTGCTGCTAGCGTCGCGCTCGGGTGGGCAGGCGCCCGGGGACGGGAGGCGGACGCATGGTCGTCGCGATGCAGGCCGAGGGATTCGACGGGCCGGAGGCGCTGCGCGCCGTCGAGGTCGATCCGGGGGAGCCGACGCCCGGCAGGGTGCGGATCGCGGTGCGCGCCGCGGGCGTGAACCCGGCCGACGCGAAGCTCCTGCGCGGGATGTTCGGGCGCGGGCGGGTGCCGGTCCGGCCGGGCAGCGAGATCTCCGGAGTCGTGACCGCGGTCGGCGAGGGGGCCGAGGGGCCGCTCGGCCAGATCCGCGTGGGCGACGAGGTCGTGGCGTTCCGGGTCTCCGGCGGCTACTCCGCCGAGCTGGTCGCGCCCGCGAGCGCGGTCCTGCCCAAGCCCGCCGGGCTCGGCTGGGCGGCGGCCGCGGGCCTGCTGCTGGCCGGGACGACCGCCGAGCACCTCGTCGAGGCGACCCGCGTCTCCTCCGGGGACACCGTCCTGGTGCACGGGGCGAGCGGGGCCGTCGGCTCGCTCGCGGTGCAGCTCGCGGTCGCCCGCGGAGCACGGGTGCTGGGCACCACGAGCGAGCGCGGCGAGGAGGTCGTCCGCCGCTTCGGCGCGGAGCCGGTCCGCTACGGCGCCGGGCTGGAGGAGCGCGTGCGCGCCCTGGCCCCCGGCGGCGTCGACGTCGCGCTGGACACGGCGGGCACCGACGAGGCGCTGGACGCCTCGGTGGCTCTGGTCGCCGACCGCTCGCGCATCGCCACTGTGGCCGGCTTCGAGCACGCCGCCCGCCTCGGCGGGATCCTGATGCTCGGCGGCGGACCGGGAGCCGATCCCGGCACCGCCCTCCGCGACGCCGCCCGGCCGGGCCTGCTCGACCGCGCCGGTCGCGGGGAGCTCGAGGTCGTGCTCGGGCCCTCCTTCCCGCTGACCGAGGCGGCCGCCGCGCTCGCCCTCGTCGAGTCGGGCCGCGCGCGCGGCAAGACGGTCCTGCTCCCCTGAACGAGACGTCCTCCCTCGACCTGCCGGCCCTCGGGCCCTTCGACTCAGCCGGCGCCGCGAGCCTCCTCCGCAACCACGCCCTCCCCGGAGTGGAGCGGGTCTCGGCCGACGGCCGACGCCTGGAGCGCCTGCTCACCCTCGACGGGGCGCCGCGGCCGATCGTGCTCGAGGTGACGGAGACCGGGCTGCGGGTGGAGGCGGAGCCGGACGTGCTGACGCCGGCGGCCGCGGTCGTCCGTGCCTGGTTCGACCTCGACTCCGACGTCGTGGCGATCGGCGCCGAGCTCTCGCGGGACCCGCTGCTCGCCCGCTCCGTCGCGGCCCGACCGGGGCTGCGCGCGACGCAGTACCCGGAGGCGTTCGAGGCGGCGGTGGTGGCGGTCCTCGGCCAGCAGGTGTCCGTCGCCGCGGCCCGGACCTTCGGCGGACGGACCGCCGCGGCCTTCGGCGCCCCGGGGGAGCGCGGTCTGCTGGCGTTCCCCGCACCCGCCGCCCTGCTCGCGCCGGAGTTCGAGGCGCTGCGCTCGGCGATCGGGATCACCAACGCCCGGGCGCGGACGGTCCGGGCCGTCGCCGAGGCCTTCGCCGCCGGACCCGTGCTCGACCGCGCGGGCGACCTGCCGGAGCAGCGGCGCGCGCTCCTCGCGATTCCGGGCATCGGGCCGTGGACGGCCGACTACCTCGCGCTCCGGTTCCTCGGCGATCCGGACGCCTTCCCCGCCGGCGACCTGGTGCTGCGGAAGGCGCTCGGCCGGGTGAGCACGGCGGAGGCGGAGGCGGCGTCGCAGGCGTGGCGGCCGCACCGGGCGCACGCGGCGTTCCACCTGTGGGCGAGCACCGGAGCGGTCTGAGCGGGCGGACGACCCGAGTCGAGAGCCGCGCCCGGACCGGCGGCCGGGACCGGCCGCCGACGGATCAGGTCAGGTACTCGACGTCGTCATACAGGATCGGCGCGTCCTCGGCGTCCGGATCCTCGACCGGGACGTCCTCGTGCTCGAGGATGACCGCGACGCCCGGGGAGACCAGCACGCAGACCTCGCGCTCGCCGGCGACCGTGAAGCTCACCATGTCGCCGCGGTTGCGCACGGCCTCGACCAGGCGCTTCTCGAGCTCCTCGGTGTCGAGGGAGACGGCGAGGAGGAAGCGACGGCCGTCGATACTGAGCGTGGTGCGCCGCATCGTCGCCTCGGGCTCGGGAGGCGTGCCGCGTCCACCGCGGCCGGGCGTGACCGCCTTGACCCGCAGCGACGAGGCGTGCATCCGGATGACGGCGTTCACGAGCCCGCCTCCGGGCGCGACTCGTGGTGGCGGCGGCCGCCGGAGCGGCGGTCCTCCTTCATCTCGGACTCGAAGAGGTGGCGGCGTCCGCCGGCGAGCTCGTCGCGCGCGGCGCGCTCCTGCTCCCGGAACGCGGCGTAGTAGGTGTCGTCGTAGTCCTCGACGATCTGGAAGGTCCAGCGCCCCTCGATGACGTTGCGGCCGACGAGCTCGGCCTCGATCCGCTCGGCGGTCGCGGCGTGGCCGGCCTCGCGCAACTCGTCGACGGCCTCGCCCAGAGCGAGGTCGGCCGCGCCGGTGAGCCGGTGGAAGCCGTAGAGCAGACCGCGGGCGTGCTCGACCGTCTCGAGCGCCTCCGAGAGCTTCCCGAGCGCCGCCACGGTGGCGTCGTCGAGACCCTCCGGGCGCAGGTGCGCGGAGTCGGGGTGGTCGTGTGAGCTGCTCATCCAGGTGAGCTTAGGCCGACCTAAATGCTCTGTGACCCCCTTGCGCCGCCGCCGGGAATGGTTCGTGCCCGGAGCGGCAGGGCGGTCAGGTGCACGTCGCGGAGCACTCCGTCGTCGGCGACTGCGGTCAGGAAGGTGCAGGCCGGCTGGCGCCTCCGATCCGTCGGGGAGCCCGGATTGAGCAGGCGGAGACCCGCCGGGGAGACGGTGTCCCAGGGGATGTGGCTGTGCCCGAAGACGAGCACGTCGGCACCCGGATGGGCGGCGTCGGCGCGGGTCTCGCGGCCGGTCGCCGCTCCGGTCTCGTGCACCACGCGGACGTCGAGGCCGGCGATGCGGGCGCGCGCGACCTCGGGCAGGCGGGCGCGCAGCGGCTCCGGATCGTTGTTGCCCCACACGGCCAGCAGGAGCGCCGCCCGCTCCTCCAGCGCGTCCAGCGTCGCCTCGTCGACCCAGTCGCCCGCGTGCACGACCAGGTCTGCCTCGTCGACCGCGCGCCACACCTCGTCCGGGAGGGCCTTCGCCCGCTTCGGGAGGTGCGTGTCGGCGAGCAGGAGGAGGCGGACCGGACCGTCGACCTCGGGTGGAGAGCCGTCGGGGCCGGGCTGGAGCAGGGGCATCAGCGGGCGGGGCCGGGCGTCGGCTCCACTCCGCCGTCGGCGCCGGGCTCGTTCGCGGTCCCGGACCTGCGGAGGCGGGCGTCGAGCGCCTCGAGGTCGGCGGCGAACCAGAGGTGGTCGCCGCGGTTCGACTCGACGACGAAGGCCTGCAGCGCGCTCGACTCCGCCACCGGCCCGCTGACGTCGCCGAGGATCACCAGCCGCTTGCCGTACGAGACGAACTTCTGCACGAACTCGCCGGCGATGCCGGAGCGCAGGTGGAGGAACTCGGGGTCGAGCCGGCCGACGGGCACCACGATCGTCTCGACGTCGCCGCCGTAGGTCTCGCCGATCAGCGCGATCGCGTCGTCCGGGGTCGAGAGCGCGCCTCCGTCGTCGTCGACGAGCAGGAGGGGGACGCCCTGGCGGGTCTCGGTTCTCATCGGGCCAGCCAATCACGTCGGCCGGGGAGAGGCGAGCAGTGCCGTCCGGGCCTCCGCTCGGGGCGTCCCCTCCTGCGCCGGTCGTGCTTGCGGGGACACGCCGATCAGGCGTCCGGACGGGCTGCCCGCACCGCCGCTATGAGCCCGGCAGCTCGACGCGGCGCTTGAAGCCCACGTGCGAGTCGACGAAGCCCAGGCGCAGGTAGAAGCGGTGGGCGTCGGTGCGGGCGGCGTCCGAGGTCAGCTGGACGAGCGGCGTGCGGAGCTCGATCGCAGCGACGTCCAGCACCCAGCGCATCAGGGCCGTGCCGATCCCGGCCGACCGCTCGGCGCTCGCCACCCGGACCGCTTCGACGAGCAGGCGGGAGCTGCCGCGGCGCGCCATCCCGGGGATCACGGTCAGCTGCAGCGTGCCGACCACGGCTCCGGCGCCGTCCACCGCGACCACGAGATCGTTGCCCGGGTCCTGCGCGATGCTCCGGAAGGCGGCCTCGTAGGCGGCCCCGTCCTCCTCGGCGGCGACGTCTCCGCGCCCGGCGCTGATCGGGTCGTCGGAGAGGAGCCGGACGAGCGCGGGGAGGTCGTGGAGCACCGCGCGGCGGAGGAGGAGGCTCCTCTCCCCGGGGCCGGCGTCGCGGGGGAGGGTCAGGTCGGCGATCATGCGCTCATCCTCCCTCTGCTCCACGGCGGGAGCGGTCGTCGGAGGCGGGCAGGACGCGGCTGAGAGCGGCAGGGGGATCCTGGTGCCCGGTCCGCACGTCCACGCGCCGCGTGCCGCAGCCGGCGCAGCGGACGTACACGACGACGCCCTCGCTGGTCCGGTGGGCCGACTCGGTCGTCCAGCCGTGCTCGTGCGGATCGACGGCGGGGGCGAGCGGCTCGGAGGGGTGCGGGGAGGGTGTGGAGGTGCGCATGGGAGCCACTGTGCTGTCATGGTCTTATGCAGCTCAACCCTTACGGCGAGTACGCGGTCCTGCTCGCCGCCTCCCTCGCGAACGACTGGCCGTCCGACCGCGAGGGCATCGAGGCTCGAACGCGCGAATACGGCATGACGATGGCCTTCGAGTCCGGCCCGGACGACCACGCCCGGACGCGCGACGTGATCGACGAGTGGCTGGAAGTGGTCGACGCGCCGACTCCGAGCGACCGGGCGACGTCGCTGAACCGCCAGATGGCCGCGATCGCCGCGTATCCGCGCCTGACCGACCACGACGACGAGGGCTGGCACCTGCACTACCGCGACCGGGACCAGTCCCTGGCGCACGTCCTCCACGCCGTCATCGCGGTGGGCACGGCGCTGCACCTGACGACCCGGGGGATGGGCCGCCTCCTGCGGTGCGAGGCCGGTCGGGCGCCGGGCGACCACTGCCGGAACGTCGTCGTCGACGTGACGCGGAACGGCCGGCAGCGGTACTGCTCCGTCCGCTGCGCGAACCGGGCCGCGGTCCGGCGGCACCGCCTGCGGCACGCGGAGTGAGTCCGCGCCGCCCCGTCACTCCGCCGCGTCGCCGCCCGGCTTCATCCAGAACGGGGAGTAGTGGTAGCCGTCGAGGTCGTCGAACTGGCGCTGGTACATGAAGGGGTAGTCGTCGGTGTCGCCGATCCGGCCTCCCGCGGCAGCGGCCCGCTCGACGAGCTCGTCAACGGCCTCGCGGCTGTCGAGGTCGAACGAGACGGTCACCTTCGAGGGGGTGCCGGGGGCGCCGATCAGCTCCTCGGTGGCGCCGACGCTCTCGTACATCGCGCGGCTAGCCAGCATGACGGACGTGTCGGGACCGATCGCGAAGCAGGAGACGTCCTCGCGGGACATCTCGGTGTTCAGGGTCCAGCCGAGCGCGGTGTAGAAGGCGGTGGCGCGCTCGACGTCGTCGACCGGGCAGGTGATGAAGAGGCTCATGCGCTCACCCTCGCCATCCGCGGGCGGGCCGTCAAGAGCTCCGCGAGGGAACTCCGGACGGCCCGCCGGGACTCAGCGGAACGACCGCAGCCGCAGGCTGTTCAGCACGACGAAGACGCTCGAGAACGCCATCGCGGCGCCGGCCACGAGCGGCCCCAGGAGTCCGGCCATCGCGAGCGGGATCGCGGCCACGTTGTAGGCGAAGGCCCAGAAGAGGTTGCCCCGGATGACCGCAAGGGTGCGGCGCCCGAGGCGCAGGGCGTCGGGCACCCGGCCGAGGTCGTCGCCGACGAGGGTGATGTCGCTCGCCTCGATCGCCGCGTCCGATCCGGCGCCCATCGCGATCCCCACGTCCGCGGCGGCCAGCGCGGCGGCGTCGTTCACACCGTCGCCGACGAAGGCGACGTGGCGGCCCTCCGCACGGAGGCGCTCGATCACCGCGAGCTTGTCCTCCGGCAGCACCTCGGCGACGACCTCGTCGATGCCGACGGCCGAGGCGACGGCCTGCGCCGCCCGCGGGTTGTCGCCGGTCAGCACCATCACCCGCAGGCCCCGCTCGCGCAGGGCGCGGACGGTGCGGGACGCCTCCGGCCTCGGCTCGTCGCGGAGGACCGCGAAGCCGCGCAGCGCCCCCTCCCAGCCGACGCCGACGACGGTGCCGCCCTCGGCGGTCGCTCGCTCGGCGCGCTCGGCGAGACCGCCCGGCGCGAAGCCCCACTGCTCCTCCAGCCAGCGCAGCCGGCCGGCGACGACCAGGCGGCCCTCGACCCGGGCACGCACGCCGAACCCGGTGCTGGAGCGGAATCCGGTCGCCTCGGGGACGTCGAGGTGCGCGGCCCCGGCCACGATCGCCGCGGCGAGCGGATGCTCCGACCCGCGCTCGACGGCGGCGAGCAACCGCAGGCTCTCGTCGTCGCTGGACTCGACGACCTGGAAGGCGCCGGTGGTGAGCGTGCCGGTCTTGTCGAGCACGACCGTGTCGATCCGGCGCCCGGCCTCGAGCACCTCCGGCCCGCGGAGGAGGATCCCGAGCTGGGAGCCGCGGCCGGTGCCGACGAGGACGGCGGTCGGGGTGGCCAGGCCCAGCGCGCACGGGCAGGCGACGACGAGGACGGCGACGGCGGGAGAGACGGCGGCGGCGAGGTCGGCGCCGGCGATCAGCCAGCCGGCGAGGGTGGCCAGGGCGAGCACCACCACGACCGGCACGAAGACGGAGGAGACGCGGTCGGCGAGCCGCTGGACGCGCGCCTTGCCGGCCTGCGCGTCCGAGACGAGGCGGCCCATCCGCGCGAGCGTGGTCTCGGAGCCGACGCGGTCGACGCGGACGGTGAGCAGGCCGTGGGCGTTGAGCACTCCGCCGGTCACGGTCGAGCCCGGGCCGACCTCGACCGGCACGCTCTCGCCGGTGAGCATGCTCGCGTCGATCGCGCTCGAGCCCTCGAGCACGGTGCCGTCGGCGGCGACGGTCTCGCCGGGGCGCACGCGGAGGAGGTCGCCGACGGCGAGCGAGGACGCGGGCACGCGCTCCTCCTGCCCGTCGGCGGCGACGCGCACGGCGTCCTTCGCGCCGAGGCGGAGGAGCGCCCGGAGCGCCGCACCGGCGTCGCGCTTCGACCGCGCCTCCAGGTAGCGGCCGGCCAGCACGAGGACAGGGACGGCGGCGGCGACCTCGAGGTAGATCTCGTCGTGGCCGGACCGGCTGCCCAGCAGCTCGAACGGCATGCTCATGCCGGGCCGGCCGGCGTCGCCGAGGAACAGAGCCCAGACCGACCAGGCGAAGGAGGCGCTGACCCCGAGGCTGATCAGGGTGTCCATGGTGGTGGAGCCGTGCCGCAGCGCCCGCCAGGCGTTGCGGTGGAAGGGCAGCGCGCCCCAGACCGCGACCGGTGAGGCGAGGGCGAGGCACAGCCACTGCCAGTTCGCGAACTGCAGCGGCGGGATCATCGAGAGCAGGACCACCGGCACGGCGAGCAGGGCGGAGACGCGGAGCCGGGTGCGCAGGGCGCGCCGCTCCCGGTCGTCGTCGCTCTGCTCCTCCTGCTCCTCCGCGGGAGCCGCCTCGCCGATGGAGGGGACCGTCGCGCTGTAGCCCGCGGCCTCGACGGCGGCGATCGCGTCGGCGGGAGTCGTGCCGGGCGGGAGGGTCAGCGTCGCGCGCTCGAGGGCGAGGTTGACGGTCGCGTGGACTCCGGGGAGCGCGTCGAGGCGCTTCTCGACCCGCGCGACGCAGGAGGCGCAGGTCATCCCTCCGATGGCGAGCTCGAGCGGGGTGCCGGTGGTCTCGGTCACGTCAGCTCAGGGGAGCGAGGCGGTAGCCCGCGTCGGCGACGGCGGCGGCGATCTCCTCGCGGCCGAGCGGCCGGGAGGAGCCGACCGTGACGGTCGAGACCCCGTCGGGGGCGAGGGACACGTCGACAGCCGAGACCTCGGGGTAGGCGGCGAGCTCCTCGGTGACGCTGCGGACGCAATGCTCGCAGGTCATGCCCGCGACGCCGAAGCTCTGCACGGACGCGGCGGACAGGGAGCCCTGCGCCGCGTGGCCGGCGTCGGAGCGGCCGGCGCCGCCGTGGTCGCCGCACGCGCAGGCGCCGCCTCCGCCGCAGCCGCAGCCTCCCGTTGATCCGCTCGCGGTCAGGCCGAGGTCGATCCTGGTGCTCATGGGTCCTCCTGTGTGATGCGTCCGGTCCGATCCGGTCGATCGGCCCGGTGGGCGTCCGGTCGGCACGCCGGTCGCGGCATACCCCCGGGGGGTACTCCATGGTAAGCCCGCCGAGCCCTCTCGGCAAGGCGGGAGGGCGGAGGAGGGATGATCTCAGGGGCGGCTCGGAGCCGCGCGAGGAGGGAGGGGCGCATGGATCCCGCATCGACGCCGCACTGGGGCGAGCCCCCGCCGCGCACGCCGCCGGCGGTCCCGCTGCCCCCGCGCACGCGGTTCGAGCCGACGGCGCTGCTCGCCGCGCCCCTGCCCGCCCCAGCCGCCGTCCGGGCCCGGGTCCGCCAGGCCGCCCCGGAGCGGCAGCGCCGGCTGGCGGCGCTCGCCGCGGTCACCGAGGGGTTCACCGTCCTGCGCACTCCCGAGCTCGCCCGGGCGCTGCGCCGGATCGCGGCACCCGCCTCCGCCGCTCCGGCCGCCGCCGCCGCAGTGCTGGCCGTCGGCCGCGACGGACTCGAGCTCGCCGCCGAGCGCGCAGACGCCCTGCGCATCGCCGAGTGGGATCGGATCGTGTCGGTGGGAGTCGGCACCTCGCCCTCGGGTGCCCACCGGGTCCGCGCGCTGGTCCTGGCGGTCCTCGCCCCGCCGCCCGCCTCCGCCGTCCTGCGTGCGGCGAGGCGGCGCCCGCGCACCGTCCTCGTGCCCCTGGTCGTCGCCGCCCCGGCCGCCCTCGGCTGGCGCGTGGCCGACGACCGCACGTTCCTCCTCGCTCTCGACCGCCTCCAGCGCGCCCTCGAGGAGCGTGCCCGGTGAGGGCGCGGTTCCGCTTCGCCCTCGCGGCCGTCGCCGTGCTCGGCCCGGGCCTGGCGCTGCGGTTCGTGCTCACGGGGCTGCTCGCCGATCTCGCCGGCGGAGTGGCCTACGTCGTCCTGGTGGCGCTGCTGATCGCGGTGCTCCTGCCGCGCATCCCGGGCGTGACGGCTGCCGGGATCGCGCTGGCCTGGTCGATCGCGATGGAGCAGCTGCAGGCGATCGGAGTCGCGGGGCGCCTGGTCGAGCTGTGGGCGCCGCTCCGCCTCGTCGTCGGCACCACCTTCTCCTGGCTCGACATCGCGGCCTACGTCCTCGGCGCGGTCGTCGCCGCGGCCGTGCACCTCGCCGTCGCCCCGCGCGAGCAGTCCGCGTGACGGGAGTCCGCGCCCGGCGTCTCCTGTTCGCCCGTCGGCCGGGCTGCCGCGGGGCGTCCCGGCGTCCGCCGAGGCGCCGGCCTCGCCCACCGGACCGCCGAGGTGTTCGTGCGCTCCCCGAGGCGCCGCCGTCCCCGCGGTGCCTCGCCGGCGGACGCGGTGTCTCGCCGCAGGAGCGACGCCGACCGGAGGAGCGACGCCGACCGGAGGAGCGACGCCGACCGGAGGAGCGACGCCGACCGCCGGAGCGGCGCGGTCCCTCCGCCCCCGCGCCCCTGATTAGGGTGAAGCCATGAGCGAGCCGGCACTCCCCGAGACGACGGCCCCGCGGGCCTCGGCCCCGCACGACCACCGCCGCGACCGGCGCATCCCCGAGCCGGTCGACCGGTTCGCCACCGGCGAGGAGTACCCCGAGTACCGCGTCGACCTGGAGCGGATCCGCTTCTCGCCCTACTTCGCCCGACTCTCCGCGGTGACCCAGGTCATCTCGCCCTCCGGCGTCGGCCAGGTCGTGCACAACCGGCTCACGCACTCGATCAAGGTCACCGCGGTCGCCCGCGCGATCGCGATGCAGCTGACCACCACCGATCCCGCCCAGCGCGAGCTGGTCGAGCGGCTCGGCGGCTGCGACCCGGTGGTCGTGCAGGCCGCGGCCAGCGCGCACGACCTCGGCCACCCTCCGTTCGGCCACCTCGGCGAGCAGGCGCTCGACCGCCTCGCGCGCGAGCGGCTGGGGCTCGCGGAGGGCTTCGAGGGCAACGCGCAGTCGTTCCGGATCCTCTCCGAGCTCGACGTCTGCGAGACGGTGGAGGTGGGGCTGAACCTCACCGCCGCCTCCCGAGCCGCCGTGCTCAAGTACCCGTGGGGGCGGACGGTCCACCGCCCCGGCATCGACTCCGCCGACCCGACCGAGCTGCCCCGCGGCTCGACCGCCAGCCGGTGGGAGACCGCACCGCCGAAGTTCTCGGCGTACACGCTCGACCTCGACGACCTGCTCGACGCCCGCTCCGGCTTCGCCGCGATCGCCCCCTGGCAGCAGACCCTCGAGTGCTCGGTGATGGACGTCGCCGACGACATCGCCTACTCGCTGCACGACCTCGACGACTTCTACCGCGCGGGAGTGCTGCAGCAGGCGGCCGTCGCCGTGGAGTTCCGCGCGTTCCTCCGCGAGCAGAACGCGCTCGCCGCCCTCGACGCCGAGGAGCTGTGGGCGCGCGCCCCCGGGCACTCGCTCGAGATGCTCCGCCGGAGGCTCGTGGCCCGCGACCCGTGGATCGCGAGCGACGAGCACTTCCGCGCCTCCGTGGAGCGGGTGTCGACCGAGCTGGTCGAGGGGCTCCTCGCGCTCCCGTTCGACGGATCGACGCGCACCGAGCGCGCGATCGAGGCGTTCGTCTCCTCCTGGATCGGCCGTCTGCAGCGCTCCGTGGTGGTGCTCGCCGAGCCGAACGTCCGCTCGGGCCACCTCTCCCTCCTCCCCGACGCCTGGCACGACGTGGCCGTGCTGAAGTTCGTGCACACCCGCTTCGTGATCGACCGGCCGGACTTCGCCACCTACCAGCGCGGCCAGTCGCAGGTGCTCGAGACGCTGGTGACCCACCTCGACGCCTGGCTGGAGGATCCGCGCGACGGCTCGCGGGCTCCGCAGAAGCTGCTCGACCTGATCGAGCTCGCGACCGACGGCTACTTCCGCCTGCGCGCCGACCACCCCGACTGGCTCCCGGCGGACGAGCGCGGCCGGCCGACCTCCGACCCGGCCGCGCTGCAGCGGCTCGGCCGGGGACGCGGTGTGGTCGACTACGTCGCGACCCTGACCGATGAGCAGGCGATGGCGCTCGCCGCCCGCCTCCGCGGCGATCGCGAGCCGTGGGCGATGGGGACCTGACGCCCCGGCGGGTGGGTTGACACCGCGCGTCGCGTGTGGCCTCGGCGGCTCCTCGCCCGTCGTTCCGGGGGAGGAGCCTCCGCCGGGCCGCCGAGGATGCGTTCCGCGACCGCCCAGCGGGCGTCCAGGAAGCGCAGCCTGAACGACAGCGTAAAATCACGGAGGCACATGCCAGGATCGACAACTCGACAGGGAGTTCCGTTGGACGGAAACGCAACGACCACGCACCGCAACGTCGCATTGCTGTCCGTCGCGACCACGCTGGCTCCGCGCGTGACCACCTCGGCCGAGATCGAGGCGCGGCTCGCTCCGGCGCTCAAGCGCCTGCGGCTCCCCACCGGGCTCCTCCAGCGCGTCGCCGGAGTGCACGAGCGCCGCAACTGGGGCTCCGAGCAGGGCTTCGACGGAGCGGCGATCGACGCGGGCAAGCGCGCTCTCGCCGAGGCCGGCGTCCGCGCCGACCAGATCGGCCTGATCATCAACACGTCGGTGACCCGCAAGCACCTCGAGCCCTCGGTAGCCGTGCGCCTGCACCACGGGCTCGGCCTGCCCTCGTCGGCCATCAACTTCGACATCGCGAACGCGTGCCTCGGCTTCGTCAACGGCATGACCCTCGCCGCGCAGCTGATCGACTCCGGCCAGATCCGCTACGCGCTCATCATCGACGGCGAGGACGCCGACGAGATCCAGGTCAACACCATCGAGCGCCTGAGCCGCGAGGGCGTCAAGCGCAAGGACTTCATGAGCGAGTTCGCGAGCCTGACTCTCGGCTCCGGCGCGGCCGCGGCCGTCCTCGGCCCGGCCGACGAGCACCCCAAGGGCCACCGCATCCTCGGCGGCATCACCCGCGCGGCCACGCAGTTCAACGAGCTCTGCGTCGGCAGCGTCGACGGCATGTTCACGGACGCGAAGGCGCTGCTCAAGGGCGGCATGGAGCTCGTCCTCTCGGCGTGGAAGGAGGCCACCCGCGACTGGAACTGGAGCGGGATGGACCGCTACATCACGCACCAGGTGTCGGACGTCCACACCGACGCCCTGGTGAAGGCCGTCGGCATCGACCGCAGCCGCGTCCCCACGACCTACCCCACCCTCGGCAACGTCGGCCCGGCGTCGATCCCGATCACCCTGGCCCAGGAGGCCGAGACCCTGCAGCCGGGCAACCGGGTGCTGCTCATCGGAGTGGGCTCGGGCATCAACACCGCGATGCTCGAGATCGCCTGGTGAGCGCGCCCCACCCGGCCGAGCGGATCCGCGGAGCGCTCGGCTCCACGGCCGCGGCGCAGCTGCCCCCGGCCGGGCTCGACGGGCTCGATCCCGCGTGGTCGCGCCTCGTCGACGCTCCGGACGCCCAGGGCGTGCCGCGCCGCTGGCACCTGCTCGACACGGGTGAGGCCCTCGGCACGGAGCCCGTCGGCACCGTCCTCTGCGTGCACGGCAACCCCACCTGGTCCTACCTCTGGCGCCGCCTCGCGGCCGCCACGCTCGAGTCGGCCCGCCGGGGAGGCCCCGCCTGGCGGGTGGTCGCTGTCGACCAGCTCGAGATGGGCTTCTCCGAGCGGACCGGCGCCCTGCACACGCTCGCCGACCGCGTGCGCGAGCTCTCCGACCTCACCGACGTGCTCGGCCTCGACGACGTGGTCACCCTCGGCCACGACTGGGGTGGAGTCGTCTCGCTGGGCTGGGCGGTCGACCACCCGGAGCAGCTGCGCGCCACGATGCTCCTGAACACCGCGATCCACCAGAGCGCCGACGAGCCGATCCCGGCCCCGCTCCGGCTCGCGCTCGCGTCGGGCGTGCTCGGCGCCTCGACGGTCGGCACGCCGGCCTTCCTCGAGACGACCCTCGCGCTGGGGCACCCGGCGCTGCCCTCCGCGGTGAAGGAGGGGTACCGCGCGCCCTACCGGTCCGCCTCGCGCCGCGGCGGAGTGGGCGGCTTCGTCGCCGACATCCCGGTCGACTCCGCGCACCCGAGCGACCCGGAGCTGCAGCGCATCGCCGAGGGCGTCAGCGCCCTGACGACGCCGGCCCTGATGCTCTGGGGCCCGCTGGACCCGATCTTCTCCGACCGCTACCTCGACGACCTCGTCGACCGCCTCCCGCACGCGCAGGTCCACCGCTACGAGGGAGCGGGCCACCTGGTGGCCGAGGACGTCGACTACTCGTCCGCCGTCCTCACCTGGCTGGGCGACCTCTCCGACGGCGAGGAGCCGTTCGGCGGCGACCCCGCCGCCGACGTCCGCCGCCCGACCGCGCCGGTCGAGCCGCTCTGGGCGCACCTCGACCGCAGCGCGCAGGACGACTCGCTCGCCCTGGTCGAGATGGCGCCTCCCGGAGGCGGCGGGCCCCGCTCGGTCTCGTGGCGCCTGCTCTCGCAGCGGGTCCGCGAGCTCGCCGCCGGGCTCCGCGCCTCCGGCGTCTCCCCGGGCGACCGCGTCTCGCTCCTCGTGCCGCCCGGTGCCGACCTGACGGCGCTGCTCTACGCGTGCCTGCGCATCGGAGCCGTCGTGGTCGTCGCCGACGCGGGCCTGGGCCTGCGCGGTCTCACCCGCGCGGTCCGCGGTGCCTGGCCGGATCTGGTGGTCGGCGCCCTGCCCGGCCTCACCGTCGCGCGGGCCCTCCGCTGGCCCGGCGGCCGGGTCTCGACGCAGACCCTGCCCCGCGCCTCCGCCTCGGCCCTCGGGGTCGACACCTCGCTCGGGCAGCTGATCGAGCTCGGCCGCGCCGAGCTGGCCGCCGACCCGGAGGCGCTGGGCGAGGCGCCCGCCGCCGACGCCGTGGCCGCGATCCTGTTCACCTCCGGCTCGACCGGCCCCGCCAAGGGCGTCGTCTACACGCACCGCCAGCTCGCCGGCGTCCGCGACGCGCTCGCCCGCCAGTACGGGATCGGACCGGGCACCGGCCTCGTCGCGGGCTTCGCGCCGTTCGCCCTGCTCGGTCCCGCGCTGGGCACGCGCTCCGCCACTCCGGACATGGACGTCACCGCGCCCCGGACGCTCACCGCGGCCGCCGTCGCCTCGGCCGCCGCACGGGTCGACGCGACCGTGCTGTTCCTCTCGCCGGCCGCACTGGCCAACGTCGTGGCCACCGCCGGTGCGCTCGACGCCGACGACCACCGGGCCCTCGCCGGCGTGCGCACCTTCCTCTCGGCCGGCGCCCCCGTCTCGGCGGGACTGCTCGGCGAGGCGCAGGCGCTCATGCCGAACGCCTCCGCCCGCACTCCCTACGGCATGACCGAGGGGCTGCTGCTCACCGACGCGTCGCTGGAGGGCATCCGCGAGGCCGCCGCCGACGACGATCCGCGCGGAGGCGTCTGCGTCGGCGTGCCCGCCGCGGGCGTCCGGCTGCGGATCGCCCCGCTCGACGTCGACGGCCGCGCCGCGGACGAGCCGGAGGAGATCACCGGCACGACCGGCGAGATCGTCGTCTCGGCAGGTCACGTCGAGGACCACTACGAGCGCCTCTGGCTCACCGACCGCGCCGCCCGCATCGGCGCCGTCCCGGGCGAGCGCTGGCACCGCACCGGGGACGTCGGGCGGATCGACTCCGCCGGCCGCCTCTGGGTCGAGGGCCGCATGCCGCACGTCGTCGTCACTCCCGACGGCGTGGTCACGCCGGTCGGACCGGAGCAGCGGATCGAGGCGCGCGTGGCGTCGGTCGCCCGCGCCGCGATCGCCGGAGCCGGCCCGCGCGGAGTCGCGCAGCTGGTCGCCGTCGTCGAGTTGCGCTCGGGCGTGCGCCGCGTGGTGCTGGCCGAGGAGGCCCTCGCCGCCGAGGTGCGCGCGGCCGTCGGCCGGCCCGTCGCCGCGGTGCTCGTCGTCCCGGCGCTGCCCACCGACATCCGCCACAACTCGAAGATCGACCGGGCCGCGCTCTCGCGCTGGGCCGAGGGCGTGCTCGCCGGCGGCCGGATGGTGGCTCCGTGAGGGTCCTGGTCACCGGCGCGAGCGGCCTGCTCGGCGGTGCGGTGGCCGCGGGCCTCGTCGCCCAGGGGCACGAGGTCCGCACCTTCCAGCGCCGGCCCGCCGGGGTCGCGGGCGTCGAGGAGGCGCGGGGCTCCCTGACCGATCCGCGCGCGGTCGAGGAGGCCGTCGACGCGGCCGAGGGCGTCGTGCACCTCGCCGCGAAGGTCTCGCTCGCCGGCGATCCTGGCGACTTCGACCGCGTGAACATCGACGGCACCCGGCGTCTGCTCGCCGCCGCCGCCCGCGCCGGCGTGAGCCGCTTCGTCCAGATCTCGTCGCCCTCCGTCGCCCACTCCGGCTCCTCGATCACCGGCGACGACGCCGAGCCCGCCGATCCGGACCGGGCCCGCGGCGACTACGCGCGCACCAAGGCCCGGGCCGAGCTCCTGGCTCTGGCGGCCGACGCCCCCGGCTTCGCGGTGGTCGCCGTGCGCCCGCACCTGGTCTGGGGTCCGGGCGACACCCAGCTCGTCGCCCGCATCGTCGAGCGGGCGCGCGCCGGCCGGCTGCCGCTCCTCGGGCACGGCCAGGCGCTGATCGACTCCACCTACATCGACAACGCCGCCTCGGCGATCGTCGCCGCTCTCGGGCGGGCGGAGGAGGTGCACGGCCGCTCCTACGTCGTCACCAACGGCGAGCCGCGCCCGGTCGCCGAGCTGCTCGCCGGGATCTGCCGCGCCTCGGGCGTCGAGCCGCCGCGCTGGTCCGTCCCCGCCTCCGTCGCCCGCGCCGCGGGCTCGCTCGTCGAGCGCGTGTGGGCCGTGCGGCCCGGCGCCGACGAGCCGCCGATGACCCGCTTCCTCGCCGAGCAGCTCTCGACCGCGCACTGGTTCGACCAGCGCCGCACTCGCGCCGATCTGCAGTGGAGCCCGTCGGTCACCCTCGACGAGGGCCTGGCCCGTCTGTCCGCCGCGCGCTGAGGCGCCGGCTCCCGAGACGGAGGAACGGACGGGACTCCGTCGCCGAGGCGAGGGGGTCCCGTCCGTCCGGGGGCTCCCGCGACGGATCGCGGGAGGGGAGCCGAGGTCAGTCGGCGAGGATGAGGTACAGTGCGCGACGGGTCTCGTCGAGCTTGGCGGAGGCGGCGGCGCGCTGCGCCTCGGTCGCTCCGCGGAACTGCTGCACGACGCCCATCAGCTTGCCGACGTTCTCCATGAAGGCGCGATCGGCGTCGCTCGCGCCGGGAGTGGCCTCCCAGGCCGCGTCGAGCTCGTCGGCGTGCTCGCGCACGTAGGTGCCGCCCGCGTCCGTGAGCTGGTACTCGGTGCCGCGGCCCTCGCCGACGGCCGTGATGAGGCCCTCGTCGACGAGCTGCTGGAGAGTGGGGTAGACGGAGCCGGGGCTGGGACGCCACGATCCGTTCGTCTTCTCGGCGATGGCCTTGATCAGGCCGTAGCCGTTCGAGGACTTCTCGGAGAGGAGGGAGAGGAGGGCCGCGCGGACGTCACCGCGTCGGGCGCGTCCTCCGCCGCGGCCGAAGGGGCCGCCGAAGCCGGGGCCGAAGCCGCGGCCGTGACCGCCGGGTCCGCGGCGCTGTCCGCGGCCGGGGTGCTCGTGGCGGGAGGAGTGGTCGCCGTCGCAGGAGTCGCGGCGGTCGTCGGAGAAGAAGGTCCTGGAGTTCATGGGTGTGCTGCTCTCTGTCGTGAGGGGATCCCTTTCGATCGGATCCGGTCGCCCGTCGGGAGCGGCTGCTTCCGATCTGTCGGCGATGCAGTAACGATATATCGGTGATGGATCGGATGTCAACACCTGAACTGCCCGTAGCCTGGGAGCTCCCCGTCGATCGAGAGGTCCCGCATGCCGCGTCCCGACTCCGAGCTCGAGGCGTACCTCGACTCCTCCCTCCTCGCCGGGGACGTCCTCACCGGCCGCGCGAGCAACCTCGGCAACCTCCGCCGGCTCGCCGCCCGCGAGCCCGCGCACCTCTACGGGGTGGACGTGGCCGAGCACTGGACGCTCGAGAGCCTGCTCGCCCTGATGGGGGAGCGCGTGGGGATCAGCACCGACCCCTCCTTCGAGAGCGGGCAGGACCGGATCGACGCCCGCCTGACGGTCGCGGGTCTCGCCCGCTACCGCGACCGGTTCGCCGCCGCTGTCCGCGAGGGGGCGCTCCTCCTGTTCGCCACAGCGCACCCCGCGACCCTGATGGACGTCTACCGCCGCTTCGCTGCTGCCGCGACGGAACGGGGCGCTCGCGTGATCGACGTGAACGCGCTCCCGTTCGCCGCCCCCGACGGCATCCGCGTTCCTCTCGCGGACGAGCACCAGGCCCTGTGGTGCACCGGCGGGGTCACCTGCGTCTACCGCGGGGGAGGGCTGCAGCACACGCACTCGCCGGAGCCGATGGACGCGCTGCTCGACCGCCTCGACGAGCTCGGCGTCCGCCCCGACCTGGTCGTCGCCGACCACGGCTTCGCGGGCGCGGCCGGCCGGCGGGGGCTGCCGGTCATCGCGATCGCCGACTGCAACGACCCGGCGGTGTTCGTCGCCGAGGCGCAGGGCTCGATCGAGGTGGTCGTCCCGATCGACGACGGGCTGGCCGTCCACCTCTACGAGCCGGTGATCGACTTCGTCCTCCGCGCCCTCTCGGAGCCCGCGCGCACCTGACGGCTCGTAGAATCGCCTTCGGCTCGTCGCGATCCCGGATCCGACGGGCCGACCGTTTTCGCGAGTCCCCGCACTCGCCCACCACTGCAGACGGAGCATCCGTGACCCAGCCCCACGACGGCCTCCTCCCGCGCTTCGCCGTCGGCGTCGACATCGGGGGGACGTCGATCAAGGCGTCCCTCGTCGACGTCACCACCGGCGAGCGGGCGGCTCGGCGCTTCGCGGTCGCGAACCCGCTGGGCAAGGAGCCCGAGGACTTCGCCGAGGCGATCGCCGGAATCGTCCGGGACGTCTCGCCGATCGCGGGCACGCCCGTGGGCGTCGGCTTCCCCGGGATCGTCCGCGGCGGCGTCGTCCGCCAGACCACCCACGTCTCGCAGCGCTGGGTCGGGCTCGACGCGCAGGCCCTCCTCTCGGAGGCGACCGGGGTCGACGTCGTCGTCGTCAACGACGCGGACGCGGCAGGAGTCGCCGAGCGCGAGTTCGGGGCCATGCGCGGACGCGAGGGCCTCCTCCTGCTGACCACCCTCGGCACCGGCATCGGGACGGCGCTCGTCCACGAGGGCGTGGTGATCCCCAACTCCGAGCTCGGTCACCTGCACATCGACGGTCCCGACTTCGAGCCGAAGGTCGGCTTCTCGGCCGTCCGCCGCGAGGGCATCACCCTCGAGGAGTGGGCGGGTCGCCTCAGCGTCTACTACCGGCACCTCGAGATGCTGCTCTCGCCGCAGCTGTTCGTGATCGGCGGCGCGGCGGCGCACGTCTTCGACGAGTTCGCCCGCTTCCTCGACATCGGCACCGAGATCGTCCCCGCCCGCTTCGGCAACGACGCCGGATTCACGGGCGCCGCGATGGTCGCCGTCTCGCCCGACCGCCTCGCGCCCTGGTACCGCTCCACCCGCGGCGCCCGCCTCGACCCCGGGGCGCCCGCCATCGCCGACTGACCCCTCCCTGCACCGAGGGAGCCCCGACCCGTCGAGGTGACCCGGCGGAGCGGGGTCCCTCGACGGTCCGGGGTTCCCTCAGCGGGCCGACAGGCCGCGGTAGACGGCGTCCAGCCGGGCGGCGGCGGCCGGCCAGGAGTGGGCGGCCGCCCAGTCGACGCCGCCGCGGCCGAGACGCGCCAGCTCACCGGGCGAGCCCAGCAGGGTCAGGATCGCCTCGGCCCACGCCGCGGGGGAGTCGGAGTCGAGCAGCACGCCGCTCCCGCCGTCGCGCACCGCGTCCACCAGGCCGGTCGTCCTGCGCGCGAGCACGGGAGTGCCGCTGCCGGCCGCCTCGAGCGCGATCAGCCCGAAGGTCTCGGCCGCCGAGGGCACGAGCGCCAGCTGAGCGCTCCGGAGCCGCTCCGCCACCCGGTCGCGGTCGGCGGCCCCCTCGATCAGCACGCGGTCTCCCAGCGGAGCCGCCACGGCGCGCACCGCGTCGAGGTACGACTCCCGGCCCGGTGCCGCCCCGCCCACCAGCCGCAGCACCGGCCGCTCCGCCGGCGCGATTCTCGCGAGCGCCTCGACCGCCAGCAGCTGGCCCTTGAGCGGCTGCACCCGGCCGACCAGGACGACTCCGGAGCGCTCGCCGCCGCCCGGGCGGAACCGCGCGTCGACTCCGGGCGGCACCACGACGACCCGGTCCGGATCCGCGCCGTACCCGCTGACGACGTCCTCCTGCTCCGAGGCGCCCGCCACCACGATCGCGTCGGCGGAGGCGAGCACGGCGCGCTCCGCGTCGATCCGCTGCTGCGGCTCCGCGACGTCGCCCGGGGCGAGCCGGGCGTTCTTCGCGAGCGAGCCCGAGTGCATCGAGTGCACGTGCGGCCTGCCGGTGAGCGCCCCCGCGAGGCCCGACACCCAGTAGTGCGAGTGCACGACGTCGGCCCCCTCCGCGGCGCGCGCGAACTCCGGCGCCGCGGCTGCCAGCGCGTACTTGTCGCCCGCCGGCACCGGCACGCCGACCACCCGCACACCCGGCGCGAGCATCCGGACGCCCTCGCCGCGGGTCAGCACCTCGATCTCCCAGCCGAGCGCAGCCAGCTCCGGGAGCACCGCCGCGAGGTACACGTTCATCCCGCCCGCGTCGCCCGTCGACGGCTGCTCGAGCGGGGAGGTGTGCGCCGAGACGACGGCCAGACGGGGCATCCCTCCATCGTAGGGACGGCCGTGCGTCCTCCACGGATCCCGGTCCGCGGCTCGCAGCGCCTCCGGAATCGGGTTGAATAGACGGATGCGCTCGTTCGAGCGCGGAGAGCGTGAGGTCCATGGCCCGCCAGAGTCCCCCCGGTGAGGTGCTGCCGTCGGCCGCACCCGGGCCGGTGACCGCCGGCCACGAGCCCTTCTCCGAGCAGGACATCCGCGCCCTCGTCGGAACCGCCGCCGTCGAGAAGGGCACCGCGTACGCGGACGAGGGCCGCGTGCGCGAGCTGCAGTGGTTCGGCGGCCGCACCCGCCTCTTCGGCCAGGTCCGCGGATCCGGGCGCTCGCCGTACGCCGTGAGCGTGCAGCTCCGCGACGAGGGCGAGCACTGGACCCTCCTCGGCGGCGCCTGCAGCTGCCCGGTCAAGCACGAGTGCAAGCACGTCGCCGCCGTCCTGATCGAGGCCCTGCGCCGCGAGCGCGAGGGCGGAGTGGCCGGTCCCTTCCCGGGCGAGGCCGCAGTCGACGCCGTCCCCGAGTGGCGCAGCGCGCTCGCCCCGCTCCTCGCCGGCGCGGAGCGCTCGCACACCGGCATCCCGCTCGGCCTGCAGTTCGAGCTGCTGCCCGGCGAGCCCGTGCGTCGCCCGCCCGGCCGCTACAACTCCTACCGGCCGCCGCCCGAGCCGCGCCCGCGCCTGGGCGTGCGCCCGGTGCGGATGGGCGACCGCGATCGCTGGGTCCGCACCGGCACCAGCTGGCGCGACCTCGGCTACCTGCACTACAGCCACGACTACGACGAGCGCCAGATCGACGTGATCCGCGAGATGCAGGGCCTGCTGTCCGGGCACAGCGCCTCCAGCTACTACTCGCCCGACACCTGGCTCTACCTCGACCAGTGCCGGAGCGAGGCGATCTGGGCGGCACTGCACGGCGCCGTCCGCGCGGGCATCGGCCTGGTGATGGGCGACCGCGACCAGACGCCGCTGAAGATCCTCGACACGACGGCCACCGCCTCCATCGACGTCACGCGCACCGCCGCCGGCCTCGAGCTGCGCTCGCTCGTCGCGATCGGCGACCACCCGGCGCCCGAGGAGTTCGGCTTCATCGGCGACCCGGCCGTCGGCCTCTACACGTGGGAGGGCGGCGACGAGATGCGCGCCCGCCCGGTCACGCTCATCCCGTTCGCCGCGCCGCTGCTGTCCTCCGCGCGCACGTTCCTCTGGAGCCGCGAGGCCATCCGCATCCCGGTGGCCGAGGAGTCGGCGTTCCTCACCGAGCACTACCAGCGGCTGCACCGGCTGTTCGACATCGTCTCCCGCGACGGCTCCTTCGAGGCGCCCGCGGTGCCCGAGCCGCGCCTCGGCCTCACCCTCGAGCACACCGACGGCGCGGGCCTGCGCGGCTCGTGGTGGTGGCGCTACGGAGTGGAGGGGGCGCGCGGCGGCGTGGACGCCGAGCGGCTCCCGCTGCGGGTCGGCGAGGACGCGGGCTACCGCGACCCCGAGGCCGAGCAGCGGATCCTCGACTCCCTCGTCGGAGCGGGTCTCGACCCGGAGTCGACGCCCGCCCTGGTGTCCCCGTCGAGCAGGCGCCTGCGCCCCACCTTCGACCTGCGCGGCATGCAGACCGTCGGCTTCCTCACCGGCGAGGTCGAGCGGCTCCGCGAGCTGGGCACCGTCGAGATCGAGGAGATCGGCGAGCGCGTCGAGTACCGCGAGGCGCAGACCGCGCCCGTGGTCGCCGTGCAGACCGTCGCCCAGCCCGACAGCCGCGACTGGTTCAACCTCGAGATCTCCGTCACCGTCAACGACGAGGCGGTCCCGCTGGCCGAGATCTTCCTCGCGCTCGCCCGCGGCGACGAGTACATGGTGCTGCCCAGCGGCGTCTACTTCGCCCTCGACGACGAGCGGTTCGGCCGCCTCCGCGAGCTGATCGCCGAGGCCCGCGAGCTCTCGGACGACCCCGGCGAGACCCTGCGGATCAGCCGGTTCCAGTCCTCCCTCTGGGACGAGCTGGTCGAGCTGGGCGTCGTGGAGGCGCAGGCCGCCGCGTGGCGCCGCTCCGTGGAGGGGCTCTCCGGCTTCACCGCGACCGGTGCGCTGGAGTCGCGGGTCCTGCCCGAGGGCTTCGCCGTGGAGCTGCGGCCCTACCAGCAGCTCGGCTACGACTGGCTCTCGTTCCTCTACGACAACCAGCTCGGCGGCGTGCTCGCCGACGACATGGGCCTGGGCAAGACCGTGCAGTCCCTCGCCCTGGTCACCCGGGTGATGCAGGAGCAGCGCGCCGCGGCCGCGGAGGCGGGCACCTCGCCGCGCCCGTTCCTCGTCGTCGCTCCCACCAGCGTGGTGCCCAACTGGGTCGGCGAGGCCAAGCGCTTCGCCCCGGACCTCCGCGTCGTCGGGATCGACGAGACGTCGAAGAAGAAGCGGAAGGCGCTCTCGAGCGTCATCGGCGAGGCCGAGCTGGTCGTCACCTCCTACGCCCTGTTCCGGCTCGACTACGAGTCGTACTCGGGCATCCAGTGGTCGGGGCTCCTCCTCGACGAGGCGCAGTTCGTCAAGAACCGCCAGTCGGCGACGCACCAGCTCGCGCGCCGGCTCGACGTGCCCTTCAAGCTCGCCATCACGGGAACGCCGATGGAGAACAACGTGATGGAGCTCTGGTCGCTGCTGTCGATCGTCGCTCCGGGCCTGTTCCCCTCGCCCGCCGGGTTCGTCGAGTTCTACCAGAAGCCGATCGAGCGCGAGGCCGACAGCGAGAAGCTCTCGCAGCTGCGGCGGCGCATCCGCCCGCTGATGCTGCGGCGCACCAAGGAGCTCGTCGCCAAGGAGCTGCCGCCCAAGCAGGAGCAGACCCTCGAGGTCGAGCTCGGCCCGAAGCAGCGGAAGGTCTACGACACGTACCTGGCGCGGGAGCGGCAGCGCGTGCTGGGCCTGATCGGCGACTTCGAGAAGAACCGCTTCGCGATCTTCCGCGCGCTGACCGTGCTGCGCCAGGTCGCGCTCGACGCGGCACTGGTCGACGAGGCGCACGAGAGCGTGCCCTCGACCAAGCTCGACCTGCTCGACGAGCTGCTGGGCGACGCCCTCGGCGAGGGGCACCGCGTGCTGGTGTTCAGCCAGTTCACGCGGTTCCTCGGCCGGGTCCGCGGGCGGCTGGACGCGGCGGGCATCGAGTACGCCTACCTCGACGGAGCGACGAAGAAGCGCGACGAGGTCATCGAGCGGTTCCGCTCGGGCGCGGCGGGCGTGTTCCTGATCTCGCTCAAGGCCGGCGGCTTCGGGCTCAACCTCACCGAGGCCGACTACTGCATCCTGCTCGACCCGTGGTGGAACCCCGCCACCGAGTCGCAGGCGGTCGACCGCGCGCACCGCATCGGCCAGACCCGCTCGGTCATGGTCTACCGCCTGGTCGCGAAGGACACGATCGAGGAGAAGGTGATGGCCCTCAAGGAGGCGAAGGCCGCGCTCTTCGCCGCGGTCATGTCGGACGACGGCGCGGCGGCCACCGGCGGGATCACCGCCGAGGACGTGCGCGAGCTGCTGGGCTGAGCGCCGCCGCTACTCGCGCACCTGCTCCAGCAGGGTCGTGACGGCGGCGCGGGTGTCGGCGGCGAGTCGTCCGAGGCGGTGCGCGGCACGGATCGATACCGGCCGGTACGGGTGCACGAGCCGCCGGGCCGCCGTGCAGGGCAGCGCGAACGCCGCGACGACGCCCGCGTCGATCCCGTCGAGTCCGCCGTCGTCCCGGCCGAAGACGAGCTCCCGACCCTCGCGGGCGAGAGCCTCCGGCAGGTCGGCCTCGCCGATCGGGAGGCGCAGCACGGCGAGCAGGCCGGCCGCCTGCACCCGGCGCGGCAGCGGGCGTCCGAGGCGTCCCGCCGCGTGCACCGTGAAGAAGTCGGCCTGCCGCTCAAGGATGCCCGTGACCGTCTCGGCGAGGCGCTCCATCTCGGGGTGCAGCGAGAGCCGGGCGAGCCGGCGGTAGCCGTGCACCGCGACCCGGGCGTCCACCGCGAGGGCCAGCGCGACGGGGCCGGCGAGGGAGGCCGCGGCGCGGTCGAGGAGCGGGCGCGACCTCACCGTCGGCTCCGGCGGGCGGATGTCGATGCCGCGGATCTGCGGCGAGGCCGCGAGCACGTCGCCCAGGGCGTCGGCGATCCGGTGCCGCTCGGCGGCCCAGACGGACGCGAACGCGCGGACCTGCTCGTCGGGGTGGGCGCGCGCGAGGGGGAGCACCCGGGCCACGGTGGCGTGCTCGATGGCCCGCAGGTACGCGGTGGCGACGATGGCCTCGCGGTCCAGCGGCACCTCCTCGAACTCGCGCACCGAGAAGTGCTCGCGCAGGGCGCCGTGCGCGCTGCGGTGGTGGTCCTCGAGGTCGAACGGTTCCGCGATGCCCACGTCGTGCTCCTCCGCTAGTCCGGTCCCTCCATCCTGGGCCCCCGGTGCGAGAGGCGGAAGAGCACGCGCCCATCCCTGGGACACTGGGAGCCGGTCATCAGGCGGCCGGGGGAGCGGGGCGGGATGAGCGGGGCCCGGACCTCGGCGATCGGCGCCGTCCTCCTCGCCGCCGTCTGCTTCGGCACGACGGGGACCGCCCAGGCCCTCGGAGCGGCGGGCGTGGATCCGCTCCTCCTCGGGGCGGCGCGCATCGTCCTCGGCGGCGCCATGCTGGCCGCTCTCCTCGGCGTGGAGGCTCTGCGCCGGCGGAGCCGCTCCCGCTCGACCCGGGCCGTCGTGCTGCTCGTCGTGCTCGGAGCGGTCGGTGTCGCCGCGTACCAGCCCGCCTTCTTCACCGGCACCGCGCAGAACGGAGTCGCGGTCGGCACGATCGTCGCCCTCGGCTCCGCTCCCGCCTTCACCGGCCTGCTGGAGTGGCTCGTCCTGCGGACGACGCCGAGCCCGCGCTGGTTCGCCTCGACCGCGCTCGCCGCGGTCGGCGTGGTGCTCCTCGGCGGCGGCGGATCCGGCGGCGTGACGCTCCCCGGCCTCGCCGCGTCGGCCGCCGCCGGCGCCTCCTACGCGCTCTACGCCGTCTGCGGCAAGCTGCTGCTCGAGCGGGGGCTCAGCCCCGTCGCCGCCATGGGAGCCCAGTTCGGAGCCGCGGCGCTGCTGGCGGTCCCGTTCCTGCTGCTGGGCGATCCGTCGCGGCTCTCCGGCTCGATCCCGGCCGCGCTCTGGCTCGGAGTGGTGACGGTCGCCGTGGCCTACACCTTCTTCGCGCGCGGCCTGCGAGTGCTTCCCGCGGCGACCGTCTCGACGCTCACCCTCCTGGAGCCGGCGACCGCGACTCTCCTCGGAGTGGCGGTGCTGGGGGAGCGGCTCACCGCGGGAGCCGTCCTGGGCGTCGCGGTGCTGGTGGCGGCGGTGCTGCTGCTGGCGGTGCGGGGGCGCCGCCGTTCCGGTGCGCGGACAGAGGCGCCGCCGCGCTCCGCGGAGTAGCGTCGACTCCCACCGACCCGACGACGAGGCGGAGCGCATGACCAACCCGTGGCTGGCCCGCCCTGGCAGCGGTCGGCGGCGCGCGCTGGTCGAGGAGTCGTGGGAGCGCGCACGGCGGCGGCGCCTCGATCCGGACCGGCTGACGGCACCGCTCTCGTTCTCGGGAGACGACCTCCGCGAGTACCGCACCGGGCATCCGCTCGCCTCGGTCCTCCCTGTCATCCGCCGCCTGTTGGTGCGCGACGCCGACGAGGACAGCGGCGTGCTCGTCGCGGTGGGCGACGCGCTCGGGCGGCTGCTCTGGATCGACGGGGACCAGCACCTCAAGAGCCTCGCCGAGGGGATGTCGTTCGTCGAGGGCGCGGCGTGGGCCGAGCCCGACGTCGGGACGTCCGCGCCGGGGACGGCCCTCGTGCTCGATCACGGCGTGCAGATCCACGGCGCCGAGCACTTCGCCTCGCTCGTGCACCCGTGGAGCTGCACCGCAGTCCCCGTGCACGACCCCGAGACGCACGAGATCCTCGGAGTGATCGACATCACCGGCGGCGCCGACGTCGTCGCCCCGCAGACCCTCCCGCTGATGGAGGCGACCGCCGCCGCCGTCGAGAGCGAGCTGATGGTGCAGCGGCTCCTCCGCCCGCGGCGGCCCGCTGCACGGAGCACGGCGGCGGCCCGGGCGCCGAGCCTGCGGGTCCTCGGGCGCGAGACGGGCCTGGTGACGGCCGCCGGAGCGACGCTCGAGCTCAGCAGCCGGCACGCCGAGATCCTGACCCTGCTCGCCTGGCACCGGGCCGGGCTCTCGGCCGAGCAGCTCGCCCTCCTGCTCCACGGCCGGGACGACGCGGTGGTCACCGTCCGCGCCGAGATGGTGCGGCTGCGCCGCGCGCTCGAGCCGACCCTCCCGCGCCTGGTGCCCCTCTCGCGCCCCTACCGCCTGGCGAGCCCGGTCGACCTCGACGCCCGCCAGGTGCTGGGCCTGCTCGACCGCGGCTCCCACCGCCTCGCCCTGGACGCCTACCGGGGCGCGCCGCTGCCCTCGTCCGAGGCGCCGGGGATCCGGGCGATCGCCGGCGAGCTGCGCCTGCGGGTGCGGGCGAGCGTCCTCGCCGATGCGGCGCCCGCGACCCTCCTCGCCTGGGCGGAGGGCCCGGACGGCCGCGACGACGCGGAGGTGTGGCGGGAGCTCCTGCGCGTCCTCCCGCCCCGCTCGCCCCGGCGTGCCGGTGTCGCCGCGCACCTCGAGACGATCGAGGCGGAGCAGCGCTGAGCCGTCCCGTCCGCTTCCGCGACTCCCGCCGGAGCCGTCCGGCCGCGGAGCCGCCTCGCTAGCCTCGACGCATGAGCACCCTCGCACCACCTCCCCGGGCCCTCGCGAGCGGAGTCGCGGGGGGCCTGCTCCTGATGGCGGTCTTCACGATGTGGTGGGCGAGCGACACCACGGTCGGCTGGCCGGCTCCGGCGGCGACGACCGCCGTGACCGTCTGCGCGCTCGCGGCCGTGGTCTTCGCCGTGCAGGCCGTCCGCCTCCTCGTCGCCCGGCGGAGGATGGCGGTGGAGCTCACCGACGCCGACCGCGTGGCGAAGCCGAACGGTCTGCTGTTCGGGGCGGTCTTCGCCGCGGAGGGCGTGCTGATCGGTGTCGCGGTGGGCGTCCTCACCGGCACCGGGCTCGACCGGTTCCTCGTGCCGGCCATCGCCGTGATCGTGGGCCTGCACTTCTATCCGATGGCGAGGATCTTCGGCCGGACCCTCGACCTCTGGCTCGCCACCTGGACGACGCTGGTCGGAGCGATCGGAGTCGTCGTGGTCCTCGTCGACGGCTCCGCCTGGCCGCAGGTGTGGTCCTGGGTCGGCGCGGGGGCCGCAGCGGCCACGGTGACCTACGGCGTCTACATGAGCCGGATCGCCCAGCGCCTGCTCGCGAGCGTATGAGGTCCGGGCCGCGGGGCCCTCCTCCTCGGGCGGCCGCGTCTCCGCCCGGCCGGTCCGGTCTCCGTCCTCGCCGCTCCCGCCGGTGCGTCGACCCGTGCAACGTCGTGCAACCCCCCGCGACGTAGCGTCAGGACCGGGCGCCCACCCCGCGCCCACGACAACGACGTCGATGGAGGTCCACATGACGCTGTACGCCGACCAGGTCGCCGAGCAGGCACCGCAGGAGCCGGGTTCCACGGTCTACGCGAATCCAGGCACGGAGGGATCCGTCGCCTCCTTCCGCTCGCGCTACGACCACTACATCGGAGGCGAGCACGTCGCCCCCGCGAGCGGCCAGTACTTCGAGAACATCACCCCGATCACCGGGAAGCCCTTCTGCGAGATCGCCCGCGGCACCGCCGCCGACGTCAACCGCGCCGTCGAGGCGGGCTGGAAGGCGTTCGCGAGTTGGGGGAAGACCAGCCCCGCCGAGCGCTCGAACATGCTCCTGAAGATCGCCGACCGCATGGAGGCGAACCTCGAGCTGCTCGCCGTCGCCGAGACGTGGGAGAACGGCAAGCCCGTGCGCGAGACCCTCGCCGCCGACATCCCCCTCGCGATCGACCACTTCCGCTACTTCGCCGGAGCGATCCGCGCGCAGGAGGGAGGCGTCTCCGAGATCGACCACGACACGATCGCGTACCACTTCCACGAGCCGCTGGGCGTGGTCGGGCAGATCATCCCCTGGAACTTCCCGATCCTGATGGCCGTGTGGAAGCTCGCGCCGGCGCTCGCCGCGGGCAACTGCGTGGTGCTGAAGCCGGCCGAGCAGACGCCGGCGTCCATCCACGTGCTGCTCGACCTGATCGGCGACCTCATCCCCGCCGGCGTGCTCAACGTCGTCAACGGATTCGGGTTCGAAGCGGGCGCACCGCTCGCCTCCCACCCGCGCATCCGCAAGATCGCCTTCACCGGCGAGACGACCACCGGCCGCCTGATCATGCAGTACGCCAGCGAGAACCTCATCCCGGTGACGCTGGAGCTGGGCGGCAAGAGCCCCAACGTGTTCTTCGCCGACGTCGCCGCGGAACGCGACTCCTTCTACGACAAGGCGCTCGAGGGCTTCTCGTTCTTCGCCCTCAACCAGGGCGAGGTCTGCACCTGCCCGTCGCGGGCGCTCGTGCAGCGCTCGATCTACGACGACTTCGTCGGAGACGGCCTCGAGCGGGTCAAGCGGATCAAACAGGGCAACCCGCTCGACACCGCCACGATGATCGGCGCCCAGGCCTCGAACGACCAGCTCGAGAAGATCCTCTCCTACATGGACATCGGCAAGCAGGAGGGAGCGAAGCTGCTCATCGGCGGCGACCGCGCCGACCTCGGCGGCGAGCTCAGCGGCGGCTACTACGTCAACCCGACCGTGTTCGAGGGCCGCAACTCGATGCGCATCTTCCAGGAGGAGATCTTCGGACCCGTCCTCGCCCTCACCTCCTTCGACGACTTCGACGACGCGATCGGCATCGCCAACGACACCCTCTACGGCCTCGGCGCCGGAGTGTGGAGCCGCAACGGCGCCCAGCTCTACCGCGCCGGCCGGGCCATCGAAGCCGGCCGCGTCTGGTCGAACACCTACCACCAGTACCCCGCGCACGCGGCGTTCGGCGGCTACAAGCAGTCGGGCATCGGACGCGAGAACCACAAGGTGATGCTCGACCACTACCAGCAGACGAAGAACCTCCTCGTCTCCTACGCGGAAGGACCGATGGGCTTCTTCTGAGCTGGTTCGCACGGGCTCCTCGTTCCTCGTCGCCCGTGCCGCGGTCGGCTCGCCGACGTGGCCGGGTGGGGAGGAGCGGGGAGCGTTCGCACCGAGACGGATCCGCTGGCACGCGGATCCGCCGTTCGGTGCTCGGCCCTTCGGGCGAGGCACCTGACGGCGCGCGGAAGGACGGTGCTCGGCCCTGCGGGCGAGGCACCTGACGACGCGCGGGAGAACGGTGCTCGGCCCTTTCGGGCGAGGCACCTGGCGACGCGTGGAAGGACGGTGCTCGGCCCTGCGGGAGAGGCACCTGGCGGCGCGTGGGAGGACGGTGCTCGGCCCTGCGGGAGAGGCACCTGGCGGCGCGCGGAAGGACGGTGCTCGGCCCTTCGGGCGAGGCATCGGACGAGGGGGCGCCCCCTCATGTTGATCGAGTAGTCCGCGCAGCGGCGTATCGAGACGCCGCCCGCAGGAGCGTCCGCCGTCAGCGGTCGGGCGCACACAGACATTCCCACCACGAGCGAAGGAGCACCACTCATGACCTCCACGAGGGTCGACGTCACTGCGGAGGCGGCCGGCATGCTCCGCCGGATGACGGCGCTGCACGGGCCGCTCATGTTCCACCAGTCGGGCGGATGCTGCGACGGCAGCTCCCCGATGTGCTTCCCCACCGGGATGTTCCGCACCGGCGCCTCGGACGTGCTCGTCGAATCGCTCCGGCTCGACGGCTTGGACCCGATCGACTTCTGGATGTCCCGCTCCCAGTTCGAGTACTGGAAGCACACCCACCTCACCGTCGACCTCGTCGACGGGCGGGGCAGCGGATTCAGCGTCGAAGCACCCGAGGGCAAGCGCTTCATGATCCGCAGCCGACTGCTGACCGACGACGAGCTCGTCGAGTTCGGGCTGCTCCCCGCCGGAGCCGTCGAGCCCTGAGCCGGCTTCCCTGACCCGTTCCCCCTGACCCGTTCCCGTCGCAGATCCTCGCCGACCGGCGACGTCCCTGACCTGCGGTGTCAGCCGCCCGGAGCGGGAGCGGGCGGCGCCTTCCCCGTGCTCAGCTGCACGCCCACCACCGAGCCCTTGTCCACGCGGGTGCCCGCGGCCGGACCGGTGCCGGCCACGGTGTTCATCGGCTGCGTGGAGTCGACCTGCGACGTCGCTCCGGGTGTGAGCCCTGCGGCGATCAGCGCCTGCGCGGCGGAGTCGCTGGTCCGGCCCGACAGGTCCGGCACGGTGACCTGCGGCGCCGCGATGAGCGACTGGTCGGCCTGCGGGAAGTCGGAGCCGCCGTAGCGGGAGTCGATCGCCGTCATCAACGGCTTCCAGATCCGGTGGCGGGCCGAGGGCGCCCAGCCGCTGTCGAAGTCGATCGAGTCGAGGTTCACCCTCGAGCCGTCCGCGCGTGCCGAGATGCTGCCGACCCAGACCGCGAGGGAGGTCTCGGTCGAGGCGCCGATGGCCCAGGTGTCGGCGGAGTTGTCGGTGGTGCCCGTCTTGGTGATGTGCTGGATGCCGTTCTTCGGATCGTCCTCGACACCCGTGCCCTCGGCGGTCACCTTGAGCATCGTGTACTGCATCGCCGAGGCGACCCTCGACGACACCGCCCGGCTGCAGGTCGTCTCCACCGGCTCGATCTCGCGGCTGTCCGCTCCGACGATCGCCGTGATCGCGACGGGGGTGCAGGTCGTGCCGTTCGCGGCGATGCCGGAGTAGGCGGTCGCCATGGTGAGCGGTGCGATCTCGTTGGTGCCGAGGACCGCTCCCGGCGACTGCACGAGCGCGGTCCCGTCCGCGCGGTGCACTCCGAAGGCCTCGGCCTGCTTGCGGATCTCGCACTGGTCGAGCAGGTGCGACATCCCGGTGAAGCCCGTGTTCAGCGAGTAGATCGTCGAGTACAGCGCCGTCTGGGTGTCGGTGTAGCCGCCGTCGCCGGCGTTCTTGGGGTTGTAGGAGTCGTAGTCCCAGGTGCCCTCGCAGCTGTCGGCGAAGCCGGTCCAGTTCTTCTGCTTCGAGTCGAACTGCTCGAGCAGGGTGTGCCCGCGGTCGAGCCACTCGGCGAGCGTGAACACCTTGTAGGCGGAGCCGGTCTGAAAGCCGTTGCCGCCGCCCGCGGACGCGTCGACGTTGAGGTTGATCGCCGAGAACTCCGGCCCGCTCGCGATCACGTCCGGGTCCTGGCTGTAGCGCTTGTTCTGCACCATCGTGAGGATGCGCCCGGTGCCGTTCTGGACGGCGACCGCCGTCGCCCCGACGTCGAAGCGCGGATCGGAGGAGGGGACCTGCTCGTCCATCAGCTCCTGCGCGGTCCTCTGCAGATCGAGATCGATCGTCGTGTAGACCTTGATCCCGCCCTGCTTGATCGCCGCGTAGCGCTCGTCGTCGGTCGCTCCGAGCGCCGGGTCGTCTCGGAGGACGTGGGTCACGTAGTCGCAGAAGTAGGCCGCGCTGCCGGCCGTCTGGCAGCCGGTGGACGGCGGGGTGATGTCGGGGGTGATCGCCTCGGCGGCCGCGGCGTCGTGCGCGGCCTGGTCGATGCTCCCCGTCTCGAGCATCCGGTCGAGGATGTAGTCGCGCCGCTCCCGGGTCTGCGCGTAGCCGTTCGCTTCGCCGTTGGCCGTGTCGTCCGGACGGTCGAAGCGGAACTTCTCGGGGTTGTTCACGATGGCCAGGAGCGAGGCGGACTGCGCGAGGGAGAGGTCGGCCGCCGGGATGCCGTAGTAGTACTCCGCCGCGGCCTCGATGCCGTAGACGGTGCCTCCGAACAGCGCGATGTTGAGGTAGCCGAGGAGGATGTCGTCCTTCGAGGACACCTTCTCGAGCCCGATCGCGAGCCGCATCTCCTTGAGCTTGCGCTCGGCCGTGGTCGCCGTCGCCTCCGCGTACGCGCGGTCGCGGTCCGCCTCGTCCGGGATCGATTCGGCCTTCTGCACCAGCACGTTCTTCACGTACTGCTGCGTGATCGACGAGCCGCCCTGGGTGTCGCCGTCGAGGAGGTAGGTGCTGGCGATGGCGCGGAGGGTGCCCTGCAGGTCGATCCCGCCGTGGTCGTAGAAGCGTGGGTCCTCGCTCGCGACGAGCGCGTCCTTCACGGAGTCGGCGATCCGGTCGGCCGGCACCTCGATCCGGTTCTGGTCGTAGAAGGAGGCCAGCAGTGTCGGATCGTCCGGGTCGCCCGCGTAGACGTCGCTCTTCTGCATCAGGCGCCCGACTTCGAGGTAGCTCGGGAGGGACTGGAACGCCGAGATGGTGCCGGAGGTCGCCGCGCCGGTGAGCGCGGCGGCGGGGGCGACCACGAGCGAGGCGAGCAGACCCGCCAGGACGCTGACGATCACGAATCCGAACAGCGCGCCGAGAGCCCCGTGGACGGTTCGACGGGGCTGGAAGACGGGGACGTTCGGTCGCTTCAGGATGGATCCTCTCGCTGCACCAGCACCCTAGGCGAGGCCTGCGACATCCCCGACGAGGCGCGCCACGGCCGCGCCGGACGCCCGTCCGCCCGGAGTCGGCGCGACGGCGCCCGCGCAGGCTCGGCGCCACGACAGCAGAGGGGGCCGACCCCCGGAGGGATCGGCCCCCTCGCGGGACGGGCGACGTCTCTACTCGATCAGGTCGCCGTTCAGGTCCGAGATGTCGTTCGGATTGGCCGGAGCCTTGCCCGTGCTCACCTGGAGGGGGATCACCCCGCCGGCGACCGCCGTCTCCTCCGCGCTCGGCGTCGTCGACACGACGGAGCCCTCAGGGATCGTCGCGGAGTCGACCGACTCGTGCATCCCGACGACGAAACCGGCGGCGGTGAGGATCGCCGTGGCGCTCTCGACCGTCTCGCCCGTGACGTCGGGGACCTCGGAGTTCGCCGCCGATCGCGGCGAGTACGCGAGCATCGAGGCCGGCGGTGCCGTGAAGTCGTCGCCGCCGTACTTCTCGTCGAGCGCCGTCATGATCGGCTTCCAGATGGCGTGCCGGGCGTTGGAGGCGCGGATGGTGCCCTTCTCGCCCGTCAGGCTGATGAAGCGCAGGTTCTGCTTGGTGTTGTCGGCGAAGCCGTTGATGCTGCCGACCCAGACCGCCAGGGAGGCGGCCTTGCTGGCGCCCGCCGTCCATACGTCGGCGGCCTCGTCGGTGGTGCCCGTCTTGCCGATGTGCTCGATCCCGTCGAAGGGGTTCGAGGCGTAGGCCGTTCCGGAGGTCATCACCCGCTGCATCGCGTACTGCATCCCTCGGGCGACCTCGGGCGACACGGAGGGCGTGCACGCCGATGCCGGGGCGGCGACGGCGTTGCCCTCGCTGTCGGTGATCCGATCGATGACGATCGCCGAGCAGGTCGTGCCGTCGTTCGCGATCCCGGCGTAGGCGTTGGCCACCGTCAGGGGCGCGATCTCGTTCGTCCCGAGGACCGAGGCCGGCCCGTTGGCGAGCTCGCGGCCGTCGGCGCGGTGCATCCCGAACGACTCGGCGGTGGTGCGGATGTCGCAGAGGTCGAGCTGCTGCGCCATTCCCATGAAGCCGGTGTTGATCGAGTTCGTGGTCGCGCCGAGCGCGCTCATCGAGCTCGCGTCCTCCGACGGGTCGTCGTTGCGAGGCGAGAACTTGCCGTAGTAGCCGCCGTCGCCCTCGACGTTGCACTTCTGGGGGTAGGAGCTGAAGCCGGAGGTGGGGGAGGCGAACGACTCGTTGACGGTGTGCCCCGCCTTCAGCCACTGCGCCAGCGTGAACACCTTGTAGGTCGATCCGGTCTGCACGCCGGAGCCGCCGCCCATGCTGAGGTCGACGTTGAGGTTGATCGCGCTGTAGCCGGGGTTCGCGGCGAGGAACTGCTCGTCCTGGCTGTACTGCGTGTTCTGCACCATGGAGAGCACGCGGCCCGTCTTCGCCTCGACGGAGGCGGCCGTCGCGCCGACCTGGAAGCGCGGGTCGACGGAGGGGATGTAGGCGTTGAGCGCCGCCTGCGAGACCTGCTGGATGTCGAGGTCGAGGGTCGTCACGACGTCGAAGCCGCCCTGGCGGATGCGCTGGTAGCGCTCGTCGTCGGTCGCCCCGAAGACGGAGTCGTTGCGGAGGACGTTCAGCACGTAGTCGCAGAAGTACGCGGCGTTGCCGGCGGTGGTGCAGCCGGTCGAGGGCTCCGTGATGTTCGGGGTGATCGGCTCGGCGACGGCGGCGTCGTGCGCGGCCTGGTCGATCCGGCCGTGCTTGAGCTCCTCCGAGAGGATGTAGTCGCGGCGCTCCTTGGTGGCGGCGTAGCCGTTGGCGGCGCCGTTCGCCTCGTCGCCCGGGTTGTCGAAGCGGAACTTCGCCGGGTTGTTCACGATCGCCAGCAGCGCGGCCGCCTGCGAGGTCGAGAGCTGGCTCGCGGGGATGCCGTAGTAGTAGTTCGCCGCGGCCTCGATGCCGTAGACGGTGCCCCCGAAGAGGGCGATGTTGAGGTAGCCGAGCAGGATGTCGTCCTTCGACGCCTCCTTCTCGAGGCCGATCGCGAGGCGCATCTCCTTGAGCTTGCGCTCGGGGGTCGGGTCCGTCGCCTCCTGGTAGGCCTTGTCGCGCGCGGCCTCGTCGGTGATCGACTCCGCCTTCTGCACCAGGACGTTCTTGACGTACTGCTGCGTGATCGACGACCCGCCCTGCAGGTCGTCGCCCGTCAGCGTGACGGCGATGGCCCGGAGCGTGCCCTGGAGGTCGATGCCGCCGTGCTCGTAGAAGCGCGGGTCCTCGCCGGCGACGGCGGCGTCCTTCGCGGACTGCGCGACGTCGTCCCAGCCGACCTCCACGCGGTTCTGGTCGTAGACGGAGGCGAGGAGGGTCGTCCCGTCGCTCGCGTAGACGTTGGTGCGCTGCATCAGCTGGCCCACGTCGAGGTAGCCCGGCAGGTTCTGGAACATGCCGATCGTGTTGCTCGTCGCCAGGCCCGTCAGCGCGAGAGCCGGCGTGACGCCGACGGTGATCAGGACGCCCGCCACGGCGCTCATCCCGATGAACCCCATGACCGCCCGCAGCGACATCCCGAGCGGCCGGACGGAGCGGCGGGATGCAGTGGGAAGTGCCATGGAGCGGTCGTCCTTTCGACGCGGCGCGGGGCCGCGGAGATGTGAGGGAGGGTGGCGAGAAGCCTCGCGAGCAGTCGCGCGATCCCCCGGGTTCATGGTACGTGACGGGTGCGCCCGCGGGGCGTCCTCCTCCCGGTGGAGATGAGGAGCTGGCGGGTGATGCGCAGGAGCGGGCGCGTCCGGAGTGCTGACCTCGGGTCGATGCATCCGTATCGTGGGGGGGGAGCGCCGCTCCGAGGGGCGCTGCAGCACCCGTTCCACCCACCGCTCCGGGGCCCCGGGCGGCCGGCCCCGGCAGAAAGCGCACACCATGGCACGCATCCACGACGACGTGACCCAGCTCGTCGGCAGGACCCCTCTCGTCCGCATCAACCGGCTGGAGGGCGCCGACCAGGCGACGGTCCTCGCCAAGCTCGAGTTCTACAATCCTGCGAACAGCGTGAAGGACCGCATCGGCGTCGCCATCATCGATGCGGCCGAGGCCTCCGGCGAGCTGCACCCCGGCGGGACGATCGTCGAGGGCACGAGCGGCAACACCGGCATCGCGCTCGCGATGGTGGGCGCCGCCCGCGGCTACAAGGTCGTCCTCACGATGCCCGAGACGATGTCCGTCGAGCGCCGGGTCCTCCTCCGCGCCTACGGAGCCGAGATCGTGCTCACCCCCGGCAGCGAGGGCATGCGCGGAGCGGTCGAGCGCGCCCGCGCGATCGTCGACGAGACCCCCGGCGCGATCCTCGCCCGCCAGTTCGAGAACGCCGCCAACCCCGAGGTGCACCGCCGCACCACCGCGGAGGAGGTCTGGGAGGACACCGACGGCGCGGTCGACGTCTTCGTGGCCGGCATCGGCACCGGCGGCACCATCACCGGAGTCGGCCAGGTGCTCAAGGAGCGCAAGCCCGGCGTGCAGATCATCGGAGTGGAGCCGATCGACTCCCCGCTCCTCACCCAGGGCACCGCCGGGCCGCACAAGATCCAGGGCATCGGCGCCAACTTCGTCCCCGCGATCCTCGACCGCGAGGTCTACGACGAGATCATCGACGTGACGCTCGACGACTCCGTGCAGGTGGCCCGCGAGATGGCCGCGCAGGAGGGGATCCTCGGCGGCATCTCCTCCGGCTCGATCATGTGGGCCGCGCTCGAGGTCGCGAAGCGCCCCGAGAACGCGGGGAAGACCATCGTCGCCATCGTCTGCGACTTCGGCGAGCGGTACATCTCGACCGTCCTGTACGAGGACCTCCGCAGCTGAGCCCCTCGAGACGAGGCGGGACGCCCCGCTCCGGACGCGACGGTCGGCCGGAGCGCCGCGTCCCGTCCGGACCGGAGCGTCCCGGGCTCCTCGCCCTGCTCCGCGAGGACGTCCGCACCGCCCGGGAGCGCGACCCCGCCGCCCGGAGCGCGGTGGAGGTCGTCCTCTCCTACCCGGGAGTGCACGCGGTCTGGGTGCACCGCGTCGCGCACGCCTGGTGGCGGCGGGGCCTCCGCCTGCCCGCCCGGCTGCTCAGCCAGGCGGCGCGCGCGGCGACCGGAGTGGAGATCCACCCCGGTGCGACCATCGGCCGGCGCCTGTTCATCGACCACGGCATGGGCGTCGTCATCGGCGAGACCGCGCGGATCGGCGACGACTGCATGCTCTACCACTCCGTCACGCTGGGCGGGAGGTCGGCCCGGCGCGAGCGTCGGCACCCCACGCTCGGCGACCGGGTGGTCATCGGCGCCGGCGCGGTCGTCCTGGGCCCGCTCGTGCTCGGATCCGACGTCAGCGTGGGCGCGAACGCCGTCGTGGTGAAGGACGCGCCCGACGGGGCGGTGCTCGTCGGCATCCCGGCCCGCGATCTGCGCGATCAGGGCGGGGAGGAGGACCCGCTCGCCGGGTCCGGCCGCTCCACCGGACCGGCGGGACGCGTCTAGCCGGCGACGCTCAGTCGTCGCCCCGCGGCGAGATGTCGCGCGGGGCGCTCTTGATCTGCGCGAAGGCGTCCAGCGCGTGCGCCCGCGTCTCCTTGAGGTCGACGAGGGGCGCCGGGTAGCCGTCCGCGCCTCCGGTCAGCGTGTCCTCGAGCGTCCACGGCTCGTGCACGGCGGCGCCCTCGACTCCGCCCAGCTCCGGCACGTTGTGGCGGATGTACTCGCCGGCCGGGTCGAACTTCCTCGACTGCGTGACCGGGTTGAAGACCCGGAAGAACGGCGACGCATCGGCTCCCGAGCCCGCGACCCACTGCCAGTTCGCGGCGTTGCTCGCCGGGTCCGCGTCGACCAGGGTGTCCCAGAACCACTCCTCGCCCACCCGCCAGTCGACCAGCAGGTTCTTGATCAGGAACGACGCGGTCACCATCCGGACCCGGTTGTGCATGTAGCCGGTGCTCCAGAGCTCGCGCATGCCGGCGTCCACCAGGGGGTAGCCGGTGCGCCCCTGGTGCCAGGCGTCGATCGCCTCCTGGCCGGGGCGTCCCCACGGGAAGGAGTCGAACCGGGTGTCGAAGTTCGCGGTCGCCAGATCCGGCCAGTGGAACAGCAGGTGGTAGCAGAACTCGCGCCAGAGCACCTCGGAGAGGAACCGGTCGCTGCCGTCGCCGCGGTGCAGGCCCTTCGCGTGCGCCTCCTCCAGGGCGTGCCACACCTGGAAGGGGCTGATCTCGCCCCACCTCAGGTGCGGGGAGAGGTTCGAGGTGGCGTCCTCCGCCGGCCGGTCGCGGCCGTCGGCGTAGTCGTCGAGCTGCTCCGCGAGGAACGCGCGCAGCCGGTCGGCCGCCGCCTTCTCGCCGGGGACCCAGCGCTCGCGCAGCCCTCCCGCCCAGTCGGGACGCGTGGGCAGCAGCTCCCAGTCATCGAGGGAGTCGGAGGCGATCTCTCCCGTGACGCCGTCGAGCGAGCGGGGGCGGGGGAGCGGCGCGCGCGGCGTCGGCTTGGCGCGGCAGGCGCGGGCGAAGGGCGTGTAGACGGAGTAGGGGCCGCCGGCGCCGGTCTGCACGGTCCACGGCTCGAACATCAGCGAGCCCTGGTGGCTCTCGGCCTCGAGGCCGCCGTTCCGGAGCGATTCCTTCACCGCCGCGTCGACGGTGCGCTCGGCCCTCCCGTAGCGGCGGTTCCAGTGCACGGCTCCGGCGCCGATCTCCTCGGCGAGCTGGAGGACGACGGCCTCGGCCGGCCCGCGGCGCAGGATCAGCGGGGCGCCGTGCTCGCGCAGGTCGGCGGCGAGGGCTACGAGGCTGCCGTGCAGCCACCAGCGGGAGGCGCCCCCGAGCGGACGGATGCCCGCCGACTCCTCGTCGAGCACGTAGCAGACCGCGACGGGGCCGCCACGGTCGATCGCGGCGCGCAGGGCGGGGTTGTCGGCCAGGCGCAGATCGTCGCGGAGCCAGACGAGGGTGGGGGAGGTGTCACTCATGGTGACCCCCATGATCCGCGAGTCCCGCGCCGCGGCGAAGACCTGGCCGGTCGCTGCGGCCCGTGCTAGCGGGGACGGATCAGGCGGAGGCGATGCCGTCGCGGAGCTTGTCGCAGAGCGCGGTCAGCTGCTTCAGCTCGTTTTCGTCGAGGACGCCGCCGACCTGCTCCGAGATGGTCCTCATGTGGGTGAGCGCGACGCGGCGGAAGAGCGCATAGCCCTCGTCGGTGATCGCGATGATCGTGCCGCGGGCGTCCGCCGGATCCTCGCTCTTCTCGACGCAGCCGCGGGCGGCGAGCCGGTCGATCAGCCTGCTGACGCTGGGCTGCGTCAGGAGGACGTGCCGGTTCAGGTCGCGCAGCCGCGCGCGCCGACCGGGCTGCCGGGTGAGGTTGAAGAGCACGTCGTACTCGTTCATCGAGATCTCCCGCGAGGGGAACTCGGTGCTCAGGGTGCGCATCACCTGGACCTGGGCGCGGAACAGCGACTCCCAGGCGGCGACGGCCTCTCTCGACCCCACTGGTCCTCCTTCTCGGCGCTCAGGAAAGGGTTCCCTCACATCCAGACGCCGTACAGCCTACGCCGGGGTGCTGAGAGGAGGGGAGTCGGAGGAACGGGGCCGGGGGAACGACAGAAGGCCGGCCGCTGAGGCGAGCGGCCGGCCTTCATTCCCTTGCACCAAGAGTGTCCTGCAATCACTTCTCGCGCTTCCCGCCACAGCAAACGGTCGACGCACTTGAACTATATAACGACCCGGTAACGACGCAACCCTCTCTTTCCTGAATCCTCCCTGAGCCGCCCCGCCCCGCCCGTCGCCGCGCCCGTCCGCGCTCCGCACGACTCTCTCCTGACCCAGGACGCCCCGTCTGCTGCCTCCGACGTCCGCACCGAACCGCAGCCCATCCCTGACCGTTGACGGACACGACGAGCACCCCCTGCCCTCGTCCCCCGCCGACGCGGCCCGGGCCCGATCATCCAGCCCCGCGGGCGCGCCCCGACCCGACCCGCCTTCGACCACGCAGCGGGCCGTCGAGCAGCCCTCCACGTCTGAGGAGCGGTCGCGCACATCCGTCGAGGTCGAGAGGACGTCCCGCCCTCCAGGCGAACGCGGGAAACGCGTGTCAGCGTTTCCCGCTAGCCGGTCGCGACCCGCTCTCCGAATCGCGACCACCGGTGAGGCCGACCGCGGTAAGGAGAGCGCAAGCGCTCTCCTTACAATTCAGAACAGATCCGGCGACGGCGTCGACGCGTAGCGGATGGCGACGTCGGCGTGGCGGTCGAAGCGGTAGCCGACTCCGCGGACGGTGCGCACGATCTCCTCGTAGCGGCCGAGCTTGGCGCGGAGGCGGCGGACGTGGACGTCGATGGTGCGCTCGTTCGGCGCGTCGTCGTCCGCGGCGCCCCAGAGTGAGGCGATGAGCTCGGCGCGCTCGATGGTGCGGCCCTCGCGGAGCACGAGGTACTGGAGGAGCTCGAACTCCTTGTAGGTGAGGGGGGTGGTCTCCTCGTCGAGGATGACGCGCTTGCGGGAGATGTCGATGACGACGCCGCCGGGTGCACGGTCGGGGTCGGGCTCGGCGTCGGAGCGGCGCTTGGCGACCGCGGCCGGGTCCTGCAGCGCGAGGCGGACCACGTCCACGTCGCGGCCGCCGGCGCCCTGCGGGGCGAGGGCGACGGAGGCGTAGGTCTCGGCGTCGGGGGCGAGCTGCGCCGTGACGCGCTTGAGCTCCTCGACCAGGCGGCCGAGGTCGACTCCGGCGGCGCGGGCCTTGGCCTCGTCGATGCCGACGTAGAGGGCGAAGCCGCGTGCCTCGGTGCCCTGGGGGACGGCGCGGAGGCGGGGTGCTGCGGGCGCGGCGTCGGCGACCGGCTGGAGGCGGGGCGCCTCGGTGGAGGTGGCGGCGGTGATGGTGCGGGTGTGGAGGAGGGTCATGACGAGTCCTTGGCTGGTCGGATCCGGGACGAGTGTCCGAGGGAGCGGATCCGGGTGTGCGCGATCGAGCCGTCCCGCGGTGCGCGGTGGCGGCAGAGACGGATGCGGGGCATCCAGGGGATCGTCCGCGCCTCGGACGCTCAGCCGATCGTGACGATCAGCGGGCGGAGGCGGTGCGGGGATCCGGCGAGGTCAGTTCCTCATGCACACATTCGACAGCACATGACGGGGCCACCGGCCATCATCATGCCGGCATTCCCGACGGCCTCGAGGGAGGTCAGGGCGTGCAGGGTGTCAGTCATGTCCGTCAGTAAAGCGGAGGCCGGTGCACGGCGTCAACACTTCCGTGGGGATGGACGGCGCGTCGGGGGTGGTTCCGGTGCTCGGGAGGAGGCGCGCGCCGTGACGGGGGATCCCGCTGCGCCCGCTGCGCGGGCTGCTCGATCAACAGGACGAGCGGTGCCGGACGGTCGCGGTGGGGTGTCGAGACCCTCGCTGCGCCGGCCGACCGGCACGGCTCAGCGGGGCTCCCTGTTCCGGGGCGCGACGGAAGGCCCGCTCGTCCGGGGGCCGGCGGGCTCAGCCCGCGAGGCCGTAGAGGCGGTCGCCCGCGTCGCCGAGGCCGGGGACGATGTAGCCGAGCTCGTTGAGCTTCTCGTCGAGGGAGCCGAGGACGATGGTCACGTCGCGGTCGCCGAAGGCCTTCTCGACGGCGGCCAGGCCCTCGGGGGCGGCGAGCAGGCAGACGGCGGTGACGTCGACCGCTCCCCGGTCGAAGAGGAACTGGATGGCCGCGACGAGCGAGCCGCCGGTCGCGAGCATCGGGTCGAGGACGAAGCACTGGCGGTTCGACAGGTCGTCGGGCAGGCGCTCCGCGTACGTGGTCGGCTCGAGCGTCTCCTCGTTGCGCGCCATGCCCAGGAAGCCGACCTCGGCGGTCGGGATGAGCTTGACCATGCCCTCGAGCATCCCGAGGCCGGCCCGGAGGATCGGGACGACCAGCGGCTGCGGGTCGCTGAGCGCGAGGCCGGTGGTCTGCGTCACGGGGGTCTCGATGGTGACGGTGCGGGTGCGGACGCCGCGGGTGGCCTCGTAGGCGAGGAGCGTCATCAGCTCCTCGGCGAGCTGCCGGAAGGTGGGGGAGGGGGTGCGCTTGTCACGCAGCACGGTGAGCTTGTGGGTGATCAGCGGGTGGTCGGCTACGTGGACGCGCATAAGCTCAATCTACTGGCCGGAGCGGCGCCCCACCGGCCGCAGCGGGCCGCCGCAGGAGGGGGAGCGATGCGCGACAGCGATCTCCGCGTCCCCCGCCGCTCCGAGGAGTGGATGGGCCTGGCGCTCGACGAGGCGCGGCGGGCCGCGGGCTGGGGCGACGTCCCCGTGGGCGCGGTGGTCCTCGACTCGGAGGGTGCGGTGCTCGGGCTCGGGCGCAACGAGCGCGAGCTGCGGCGGGATCCGACGGCGCACGCCGAGGTGGTCGCGATCCGCGTGGCGGCCGAGGCCCGCGGCGACTGGCATCTCGAGGGCTGCACGCTGGTGGTCACGCTCGAGCCGTGCGTGCTCTGCGCCGGAGCGATCCTGGCGGCGCGGATCGACCGCGTCGTCTTCGGTGCGTGGGACGAGAAGGCGGGCGCCTCCGGATCCGTGCACGACCTCCTCCGCGACCGCCGGCACAACCACGTGGTCGAGGTGTACCCCGGGGTCCGCGCCGCGGAGTGCTCGCGGCTCCTGCTCGACTTCTTCGCCGACCGCCGCTGACGCCGACCGCCGCTGACGCCGAGCGCCGCCGAACCCCTCAGCTCGGAGCGCCCAGCCACTCCGTCAGCGCGAGCCGCGTCGCCGCGTGCATCCGCTCGAAGCGCTCCGCCGCGACGTCGTCGGCGAGCGCGGCGGCGTCGTAGCCCGCCGCTCCTGCCCACTCCCCGTCGCCCTCGAGCCACTGCGCGGCCATCGTGCCGGTCAGCTCGGGGTGGAACTGCACGCCGAGGAGCCAGTCCTCCACGGCGAACGCCTGCACCTCGCCGGTCGTCGACGACGCCAGCAGCGCCGCTCCGCTCGGCAGCGCGAAGGTGTCGCCGTGCCACTGCATCACGTCGACGCCGGCGAGGTGCCGGAGCGGGGAGCCGGCGCCCTCCTCCGTGAGCACGACCGGGCGGAAGCCGACCTCGCGGGCCGATCCGGGATGGACGGACTCGCCCAGGGCGGTCGCGATCAGCTGCGCTCCGAAGCAGACGCCGAGCGTGGGACGGCGGTGGTGCATCCGGTCCTGCAGGAGCGCGATCTCGGGGCTGATGAAGGGGTGCCGCGAGGTCTCGTAGACGCCGGCGCTGGAGCCGAGCGTGACGACGAGGTCGGGGGCGAGGATGTCGATCGCGTCGAGGTCCGTCCCTGCGACGGCGTCGACGGCGAACCCCCGCTCGGTCAGCATCGGCTCGAGCGCGCCGAGCCCGGCACCGCGCTCGTTGACGATCGCCAGGGCCCGGCGCATCTCAGGCGCTCCCGTGCGGCGCGGCCGGCGGGGAGGCGGCGGGCGGAGCGGCGGCGGCCGGAGCGGCCGCGGCGGCCGTCCCTTCCGCCTCCGTCACGGCCGGACGGGCCGCCGGCGGTCCCGCGCGTCCGCGGTCGACGTCGGGCTCGAGGTAGATCGTGGTGGCGGCGGGAACGGCCTCGCGGATCCGCTTCTCGGCGGCGTCGATCCCGGCGGCCACGTGCTCGAGGGTCTCGGCGGCCGGGAAGGCGAGCTTCGCGGCCACGAGGATCTCGTCCGGTCCGAGGTAGAGCGTGCGCATGTGGATGACGCGCTCGACGTCGCGCCCGGCCTCGAGCGCGGCGCGGATCGAGGCGGCGTCGGCGGGAGTCGCCCCCTCTCCGACCAGCAGGCTCTTCGTCTCGACGCCCAGCACGATCGCCACCACGATCAGCAGGGTGCCGATCATGATCGTTCCGATCGCGTCGTAGACCGAGTCGCCGGTGATCACGGTCAGCCCGACTCCGAGCAGCGCGAACGTCAGACCGGTGAGCGCGGCGACGTCCTCGAGGAGCACGACCGGCAGCTCCGGCGCCTTCGCCCGGCGGATGAACTGCAACCAGGACTGCGAGCCGCGGACCCGGTTCGACTCCTTCACTCCGGTGCGCAGCGAGTAGCCCTCGAGGCAGATCGAGATCACGAGGACCAGGATCGGCAGCCAGGAATTCTCGAGCTCGTGCGGCTCGGCGATCTTCTCGATGCCCTCGTAGAGCGAGAAGACGCCGCCGACGGAGAACAGGATGATCGACACCACGAAGGCGTAGACGTAGCGCTCCCGTCCGTAGCCGAACGGGTGCTCCTCGTCGGCGGCCTTCCGCGACTTGCGGCCGCCGAGCAGCAGGAGCAGCTGATTGCCGGAGTCGGCGAGCGAGTGCACGCCCTCGGCGAGCATGGAGGCGGATCCGGAGAAGAACCAGGCGACGAACTTCGTCAGGGCGATGCCGAGGTTGGCCGCGAGCGCCGCGATGATCGCGGTGCCGCCTCCGGATGCGCTCACGTGGTCTCCTCGGGCTCGCCGCTGGATGGTCGGGCCATCCTACGAGGCGCCGGACCGCACCCGGACCCCCTTGCCGCGGGCTCTTCGTAGGATGAGCGGCGTGACCGATGCGCCCGTCCTGCTCCCGTCCATCGCCGTCCTCGGCCTCGGCTCGATGGGGGGCGCGATCCTCCAGGGCCTGCTGGCTCCCGGCGTGCGCGTCGAGGGGGGCGTGCGGGTGACCAACCGCGACTCCGCGAAGGCCGCCGCGTGGGACGGCCACCCGGTGGTCACCGCCTTCGCCACCGCTGACGACTCGGAGGCCAACCGGCGTGCGGTCGAGGGCGCGGCGATCGTGCTCGTGGCCGTCAAGCCGCACATGGTGCCGGACCTGCTCGACGAGATCGCCGACGCGCTCGCCCCGGGCGCGGTCGTCGTCTCCGTCGCCGCCGGTGTGACCGCGGCCACGTTCGAGCGGCACCTGCCCGCGTCCGTCGCCGTGCTCCGCTCGATGCCGAACACTCCCGCGGTCGTGGGCCGCGCCGTCACCGGCCTCAGCGCGGGCACGCGGTCCGGCGACGAGGACCTGGCGCTCGTGCGCCGCCTGTTCGAGACGGTCGGCGAGGTGGTCGAGGTGCCGGAGTCGCAGCTCGACGCGCTCTCGACGATCTCCGGCTCGGGTCCCGCCTACGTGTTCCTGCTGATCGAGGAGCTCGTCGCGGCCGCTGTCGCGAAGGGCTTCACTCCGGAGCAGGCGTCGACGATGGTGGTCGGCACGTTCCGCGGCGCGGCCGAGCTGCTCGCGGACTCCGGCGAGGAGCCGGCGGAGCTGCGCCGGCGGGTCACGAGCCCGAAGGGCACCACCGAGCGGGCCGTCGCGGTCCTGCAGGAGGCCGACCTCGCCGCCCTCTTCACGCGGGCGACCGACGCCGCGCTGGCCCGCGCCCGCGAGCTCGCCGCCTCCTGACTCCGCCCTTCTCTCCGCGAGATGCCGCTCGGGTACGCGACACCCGGAGCGGGCGTACCGGAGCGGCATCCCGCAGAGGAGGAGGAGGGAGGGGGCGCGGGTCAGGAGCCGAGGGCCGCGAAGCGCTCGATGTCGCTGGGGGTGCCGCTGACCACGATGAGGTCGTGGTTCGAGACGACGGTCTGCTCGGTCGCGTAGGTGAAGGGCTTGCCCGGGCTCTTGACGCCGACGACGGTCACGCGGTGCTTGCGGCGCACGCCCGACTCCGTGAGCGTCAGCCCCCGGATCGGCTTGGGCGGGTACATCTTCGCGAGCACGAAGTCGTCGTCGAACTCGATGAAGTCGAGCATGCGGCCCGAGACCAGGTGCGCGACGCGCTCGCCCGCCTCCGCCTCGGGGTAGATCACGTGGTTCGCGCCGATCCGCTCGAGGATCTTGCCGTGCGAGCGCGAGATCGCCTTCGCCCAGATCTGAGGGATCTTGAGGTCGACGAGGTTCGCAGTGATCAGCACGGACGCCTCGATGGAGGAGCCGACCGCGACGACGGCGACCTGGAAGTCCTGCGCGCCGATCTGCGCGAGGGCGTCGAGCGAGCGGGCGTCGGCCTGCACCGCGTGGGTGACCCGCTCCGACCACTTCTGCACGAGACCGGCGTCGGCGTCGATGGCGAGGACCTCGCGGTCTAGGCGGTCGAGCTGGCCGGCCGTGGCGGCTCCGAAGCGCCCGAGGCCGATCACCAGCACCGGGGCGTCGTACCTGATGCGGTCAACCAACGATGGGCCTCTCTTCCGGTCGTCTGAACAACTGCCTCCGCTGGCTCGCGGCGAGCGCGGCGGCGAGAGTCACGGTACCAACGCGGCCCATGAACATCGTCAGCGCGAGGATGTAGACCCCGGACGGCGGCAGCTCCGCGGTGAGCCCCGTCGAGAGCCCGGAGGTCGCGAAGGCCGAGATCACGTCGAAGAGCACGTGGTCGAGCGAGGCCTTGGTGATGTGCAGGATCAGGACGGACGACACGGCGACCGTCGTCGCGCCCCACAGCACGACCGAGACGGCCAGGCGCAGGACGTCGTTCGGGATCCGGCGGCCGAAGGCCTCCATGTCGTTGTTGCCGCGGGCCTCGGCGAAGGCGGCCAGGAACAGGATCGCGAGGGTCGTGACCTTGATCCCGCCGGCCGTGGAGGCCGATCCTCCGCCGATGAACATCAGCATGTCCGTCACGAGCAGGCTCGAGCCGTTGAGGTCGGGGACCGAGATCGTCGAGAAGCCGCCCGACCGCGTCATCGTCGAGAGGAAGAAGGACTGGAAGACGGTGTCTCCCGCATCGAGGCTGCCGAAGGTCCTCGGATTGTCGAACTCGAGCACGATGTAGAGGACGGCCCCGGCGACGAGCAGGATCACGGAGGTGACCAGCGTCAGCTTCACGTGCACCGACCACTTGCGCGGGCGCCGCCAGCCGCGGGAGAAGGCGTAGATGACGGGGAAGCCGATCGAGCCGAGGAAGACGCCGAGCATCAGGATGCCGAGGAACCAGTAGTCGTCCTCGAACGGGGTGAGTCCCGCGGCGTTCGGGGCGAAGCCGGTGTTCGTGAACGCCATCGCGGAGTAGTAGAAGGAGTGCCAGACGGCCTCGCCGATCGGGATCCCGTCGATCAGCATCCGCGGGAACAGCAGCAGCGCGACGATGATCTCGATCGCGGCGGCGCTGATCGCGACGGTGGCGAGCAGTCCGCCGATCTCGCCCAGGCGCACGGCCTGGCCCTCGGCGACGGGGCCGGAGTGGATCCGCAGCGGATTCGAGTCGCTGGCGACCATGAGCTTCGCCCGGAGGCCGAGGCGGCGCGAGATCGCCAGGCCCATGATCGAGGCGAGCGTCAGCACTCCCAGAGCGCCGATGTTCACGCCGACGAAGATGATCGAGTGGCCGAACGCCGACCAGTGCGTCGCCATGTCGACCGTCGCGAGGCCGGTCACGCAGATCACCGACATCGCGGTGAAGAAGGCGTCGTGCAGCGGAGTGACGGTGCCCGTGGTGCTCGACACCGGCAGCGAGAACAGCAGGGTGAAGACGAGCACGAGCGCCGAGAAGATGAGGATCGCGAAGCGGGACGGCGAGCGTCCGGCGAAGTCGTCGATGAGGTCGCGGGCCCGCTCGAACCCCGACCAGGGGGAGACGGGCGAGACGCCCACGGGGCTGCGGAACTGCTGCCGAACCACCACGGCGGATCCTCCACTCGATCGCGGCCATGCTACCCGCTCGGTGCCTGGCCCCCGGGGCGCTGACTAGCCTGGGCGCATGGCTGACATCTTCGGGGTGATCGCGGACGGGACCCGCCGGGACATCCTCGCCCTGCTGCTCGAGCAGCGGCGGGACGGCTCGGCCGAGGGCATGAGCGTGTCGCGGATCGTGGCGCGCCTCGAGCTGAGCCAGCCGACCGTCTCCAAGCATCTCAAGGTGCTGCGCGAGACCGGCCTCGTCACGGTGCGCGAGAGCGGACAGCACCGCTTCTACGCGCTCGAGTACGCGCCGCTGGCGGAGGTCGAGGACTGGCTGCTGCCCTTCCTCGCCGAGGACGAGGCGGCCGGCGCCCTGCTCGACGCTCCGACCGCGGCCCGGGCGGAGTCGCTGGGTCGGGCGCTCGCCGAGCGCACCCACCAGGTCAGCACCGTGGTGCAGGACATCCAGCGGGGCGTCAGCGAGGGAGCGACGAAGGTGGCGGAGGCGCTGCGCATCCGCAAGTGAGGGGCGCCGAGGAGCCGGAAACGGTGGAGCCCCGGGTCGTGTAAGCTCGCGGGAGCCAGTTTTTCGTAAGCGGCCGCCCGTCGGGCGGTCGACCCCCTGAACGTTGTGAGGTCTTCGTGGGTTCTGTCATCAAGAAGCGTCGCAAGCGTATGGCGAAGAAGAAGCACCGCAAGCTGCTTCGCAAGACTCGCCACCAGCGTCGCAACAAGAAGTAGGCTCGCGCCTCTTCCCACTCGAGCGTCCGCCCTTCCGGGGTCGGGCGCTCGTCTGCGTTCACGGATCATCCCGGCGGCGCTCGCCGTCTCGGCGCCCGTCGCCGGGGCCGCCGTACACTGACCGCATGGTGGACGTGGAGCTGACGCTCGTGGGCAAGCCGGGCTGTCATCTCTGCGACGACGCGCGGACCGTGGTCGAGCAGGTGGTCGCCGACCTGGGCGCCGAGGCGTCGGTCGCCGTCTCGGAGGTGTCGATCCTCGACGATCCCGAGTTGCACGAGCGCTTCGTCGAGGAGATCCCGGTGGTGCTGATCGACGGGCGCGTGCACACCTTCTGGCGGGTCGATCCCGTGCGGCTCCGGCGGGCCCTCCTCGATCGCGGGTGAGCCTCGACCGGGCCGTCCGGACGGAAGCACGACCGCGACGTCCCTCTGACGGGGGACAGGACGGCTCGCGATAGCTCGCCTCTCGCCCTTACCCTCGTGAGGGGGGAGTGCGCTCCTCCGTGCGCGGACGCAGATCGTCGCCCGTGGAGGAAGGAACCGCCATGCCGTCATCCCGCCGACTCGCCCTGCCCGCCGCCGCTCTCGCGGCGCTCGTGCTCGGCCTGGCCCTCCCCGGAGCGGCCGTCGCGGCCCCCTCCGCCTCGACGGTCTCGACCACGGTCGAGCAGCCGGCCGCGACGACCATCCCCGGCGTGCCGGAGGATCCCGAGCAGCCGGGCGACGGCGGCTCCGACCCCGTTCCCGGCGTCCCCGAGGAGCCGTCCGTTCCCGGAGTGCCCGAGGAGCCGGCAGAACCCGAGCAGCCCGCTCCCGTCGACCCCGCGCCCGTGGACCCCGCGCCGGTCGATCCGGCACCGGTCGACCCCGCGCCCCAGCAGCCGAGCCAGCCCTCCACGGGCGGCGGATCCACCGGCGGCGGCTCGACCGGCGGCGGCTCGACCGGCGGCGGCCAGCAGGGCGGCTCCGGCGGCGGCCAGCCCTCCACCGGCGGCGGATCGTCCTCCGGCGGCTCCGGCTCCGGCTCCGGCGGCGGATCCACCGGCGGAGGGACGTCCGGCGGCACCTCCGGCGGCGGCACCACAACCGGCACCACCACGTCCGGCACCGCCGGCTCCTCCGGTGCGGGCGCCGTCACTCCGGCGGCGTCGGCCCCCGGACGCACCGAGCTCGGCACCTCGACCGAGGGCGCGAAGCCGGCGGCCGGTGCAGCGACCGCGGACGTCTTCCTCACCCGCGAGCTCGCCGTCCAGCCGGAGGCGCTCACCGTCGAGCTCGCCCGCTTCTACGGCGTCGGCTTCTCGTACACCGGCTTCGCCAGCGGCGAGGCCGTCTCGGCGGTCCTCCGCGACCCGAACGGCACCAAGACCCCGTTGACCCTCGAGGCGGGGAGCGGCACCGCGACCGTGCCGACCGCGCTGATCACCAAGTCGGGCGCCTTCACGGTCGACCTCACGGGCGACCAGGGCTCCGCCGCCAAGGTCGTCTTCCGGCTCGCGCCCTCCACCGGCAACGGCCTCCTGCTCGAGCCGCGCGAGCTCGGCGACGGCAGCACCGAGGCGCCCCGCGGCGCCGTCTGGGGCTTCGACGCCGACGAGGAGGTCGCCGTGGGCGCCTTCGAGACCTCCGGGGCCCGCGCCGACCTGGCCGCCGGCGACGTCGCCGTGCAGTCCGACTCCATCGGCTGGGCAGAGCTGGCGCTGGGCGACGCGGTCATCGCCGACCCCGACCCCTCCGTCTACTGCGTCGTCGCCTTCGGCCGCGAGTCGCACCGCACGGCAGCCGTGACCGTCTCCTACCGTGACAGCGACACCACGGCCGCACCGTGGGAGGCGCAGCAGGTCTGCGGCACCGCGATCAGCGCCGCGCGCACCGCCTTCCTCAGCACGGCCGCCTCGGCGGGACCGGCCGGCATCACGCCGACTACCGCGCTGATGATCGGCGGCGGCGCGGTCGCCGCGTCGCTCGTCGCCTGCGCGGCCGTCCTGGTCGTGATGCGCCGCCGGCGCATGAACACGGACCTCTTCATCGGCGGACCGCTGCCGCGCACGCAGAGCGACTGACGCGTCCGGAGGACGAGGGAAGGCCCGCGGGACGCGATCCCGCGGGCCTTCCCTCGTCCTCTCCCGGCGCTCAGCCGGCCGCGGTGAAGCGGAGGAGGATCGTCCGCGCCTCCGGCCGCATCTGGAAGTCGGGCCACACGTCCGGACCGCACGCACGGGAGCCCAGGCCGTGCTGGGCGGCGTCGATCACGAGGACCGCGCGCTCCGACGCCGGCAGCTCGTGCGGGTGCGCGGCTGCCGTGATCTCCTGCGGCGTGTGCCTCGCCAGGGTGAAGCCGGGGAGGCGCCCGTGCAGGTCGCGCGCGGCTTCGATGCGGAGCCGGGGCGAGCCCGCCTCCGTCAGCGTCAGCTCGCGCACGCTGCTGCGGTGACCGCTCTCCTGCGGGCGGGCGTACGGAGTCGTCAGCCGGTCCATGTCCGCCGTGAAGCGCCCCACCCGCGCGGCCCGGAGGCTGTCGGGGTAGGACTCGAGCGGGCCGGTGCCGAACCACTCCGCGCCGTCGATCGACGCGGGCATGTCGATCCGGATGCCCAGCCGCGGCCAGACGGAGTCCCAGCCCCGGGTCGGCACGAGGTCGACGCGGAGGACCGTGCTCTCCCCGTCGACGCTCCAGCGCTCCTCCATCAGGAGTCCCGCATCGAGGTCCGCGGCCGAGAAGCGGGTCACGCGGCGGAGCCCGGCGGAGGCGTCCACCTCCTGCACGCGGCCGACCAGGCGGTCGAGTCCGGCCTCGCGCCAGCGGGCGGCGGAGGAGGGGGCCGGCGTCCCGCGGCCGTCGCCGTCGTACGGGTCGCCGGTGACGTAGCCGGGGAAGCCCGCGCCCTCGTCGTTGTCGGTCGGGGCGCGCCAGAGCTCGGCGCGCGGTCCGTCGACGGGCAGGCCGGCGAGGGAGGCGAGCCGGCCGTCGCGGAACCGCGCGACTCCGAGCGCACCGCCCTCGAGGGGCGGAGCGGCGCGGACGGCGCGGGTCCACGCGGGCACCGCCGACGGCACGGCGAGGAGGTGCTGACCGGTGGAGAGCACGTGGCCCTCCTCCGCCCAGGCGGTCGAGGCGTCGAGGACCGCGTCGACGGTGAGCCAGGTCTCGCCGCCGGGACGCACCTCGAGCGGGGGGAGCTCGACGTGCACGGCGTCGCCGGCCGCGATGACCGGGGCGTCGAGCACTCCCTCCGCGGTGACCCGCCCGTCCCGCTCGACCCGCCACGCGAAGCGCAGATCGGCGGTGGAGGCGTCGTGTCGGCGGTTCTCGATGACGACGCCGTCGCCGCGGACCGTGAGGCGCACCGGAGCGACGATCTGCTTCCACTCGAACAGGCCCGGGCTGGGCGTGCCGTCGGAGAGCACCATGCCGTCCATCACGAAGTTGCCGTCGTGCACCACCTCGCCGAAGTCGCCGCCGTACGCGTAGTACTCGACGCCCTCCGGCGTGCGCGCCCGCAGGCCGTGGTCGCGCCACTCCCAGACGAAGCCGCCGTGCAGCCGCGGGAAGCGGTCGACGAGGTCCTCGTACTGGTCGATCGCTCCCGGGCCGTTGCCCATCGCGTGCACGTACTCGCAGAGCAGGAAGGGCTTGGAGCGCTGCCGAGCGGACTCGCCGGGGGAGCAGCCGAGCAGCGGAGTGAGCGAGCCGTCGGTGCCGATCCGCTCGGTCTCGGGGATCGAGGAGTACATCCGCGAGTACACGTCGGTGTACGCGCCGGTGTAGTCGCCCTCGTAGTGGACGGGGCGCTCCGGGTCGCGCCCGTGCACCCAGGCGGACATCGCGGCGAGGTTCGCGCCGGTGCCCGCCTCGTTGCCGAGGGACCAGAGCACGATGCTCGGGTGGTTCTTGTCGCGCTCGACAGTCCGCTCGATGCGGTCGAGGTAGGCCTCGCGCCAGGCGGGGTCGTCGCTGGGGTTGCCCGCCCAGCCGACCCGCTCGAAGCCGTGGGTCTCGAGATCGCACTCGAGGACCACCCAGAAGCCGAGCTCGTCGGCGAGGTCGAGCAGACGGGGATGCGGCGGGTAGTGGCTGGTGCGGATGGCGTTCACGTTGAAGCGCTTCATCATCGCGAGGTCCTCGCGGGCGGAGTCCTCGTCGAACGCTCGACCGCGGTCGGGGTGCGTCTCGTGGCGGTTGACTCCGTGGAAGACGACGCGCTCGCCGTTGACCAGGAAGCGGTCGCCGCGGATCTCGACCGTGCGGAAGCCGAGCCGCAGCGAGACCGTCTCGCCGGCGGAGGCGAGCGTCGCGTCGTAGAGGCGCGGAGCCTCCGCCGACCACGGCTCGACCTCGGGCACCTCGATCGCGGCGATCTCCTCCGCCGAGGCCCAGACCGTCTCGATCCCGAGCCCGGGCACGCGCAGCGTCAGCGGGAACGCGTCGGCCGCGGCGGTCACCTCCGCCTCGATGCGGCCCGCGCCGCCGGCGAAGGAGGAGCGCAGCCACACGTCCTCGATCCCGCCGACGGGGCGCGCGAGCAGGTGCACCGAGCGGAAGATCCCCGGCAGCCACCACTGGTCCTGGTCCTCCACGTAGCTCGAGGCCGACCACTGGTGCACGCGGACCACGACGAGGTTCTCGCCCGGGCGGACGACGCCGGTGACGTCGAACTCCTGCGCGAGCCGGCTGCCGGAGCCGATCCCGATCTCGACGCCGTTGACCCAGACGCGGTACCGCGAATCGACGCCGTCGAAGCGCAGGACGACCGCCTCGGCGGAGTCCCACTCCTCCGGGACCACGACGGTGCGGCGGTAGTCGCCCGTCGGGTTCGCGTCCGGAACGAACGGCGGCTCGGTCGGGAACGGGAACTGCACGTTCGTGTAGGCCGGCAGTCCGTAGCGCCCGTCGCCCTGCAGCACCCAGTGCGAGGGCACCGGCATCAGGTCCCAGCCGGAGTCGTCGAACGACTCGTCCCCGACGGCGTCCACGCCCTCGCCCTCCGGCAGCACGCCGGCGCCGCCCAGGGTTCCCGGAGCGGCGGGGAGCAGGCGGAAGCGCCACTCCCCGTCCAGCGGGAGCGCCGGGGCGTCGGTGTGCAGCCACGAGCGGGGGGCCCGGCGGCGGCCGGAGCCCGGTCCGGTGTCCGTCAGGTAGTGGGAGGTCGTCGGGGGAGTCGTCACTTCACGGAGCCTTCCGTCAGGCCGCCGCGCCAGAAGCGCTGCAGCACGATCATGGCGATGGCGAGCGGGATGATCGACAGCAGGACGCCGCCGGTCGTCAGCTCGTAGAACTCGGGCAGGCGGTCGACCTGTCCGAGCCAGTTGTTCAGTCCCAGTGTGATCGGGAACAGGTTCGTGTCCGAGAGCATCACCAGGGGCAGGAAGTAGTTGTTCCAGATCCCGACCAGCTGGAAGAGGAACACGGTGACCAGCGCGGGAGTCAGGATGCGCAGCCCGAGCGTGTGGAAGATCCGCAGCTCGCCGGCGCCGTCGATGCGCGCCGCCTCGATGATCGCGGTGTCCACGGTCGCCTGAGCGTAGATCCGGCAGAGGAACAGCCCGAACGGCGAGACGAGCGAGGGGATCAGCACGCTCCAGTAGGTGTTCGCGATGCCCATCTGGCTGAAGAGCAGGAACAGCGGCAGAGCGGTCGCGGTGCCCGGCACCAGGACGCCCGCGAGGATCGTGCCGAACACGAGCCTGCTGCCGCGGAACTCGTACTTGGCCAGCGCGTAGCCGCCCGCCGCGGCGAGGTAGGTCGCGAGCAGGGCGCCCACTCCGGCGTAGAGGACGGAGTTGAGGAACCAGCGGACGAAGATGCCGTCGCCGTAGGTCAGCACCTGCGTCAGGTTGTCCCAGAGCGCGAACGTCGGGGCGAACCAGAAGCCGTAGGTGGCGAAGAGGTCCTCGGTCGTCTTGGTCGCCGCGACGACGACCCAGTAGACGGGGATGAGGAAGTAGACCGCCACGACGACGAGGATCGCGGTGACGATGATGGTCGAGGCGCGGTTGCGGCCGGCCGAGCGGTCGGGCCCGCGTCCGGCCTTCACGGGGCGGTCGGCGGTGACGACTCCGGTGGTCGTGGTCGGCGGGGTCTCGGTGCGGCTCATGACGACCTCCTGTTCGAGATCGAGAGGAACGTGAAGGAGAGCAGGAACGCGACCAGCGCGATCAGGACGGCCTGGGCGGCGGCGACGTTGTAGTCGTTGTAGGCGAAGGCCGTGGTGTACGCGCTGAGGTTCGGCGTGTACTGGCTGTCGATCGCCGGAGCGACCGTCTTCAGCACCTGCGCCTCGGCGAACAGCTGGAGCGTGCCGATGATCGAGAAGATCGTCGTCAGCACCAGCGCGGGGCGGATGAGCGGCAGCTGGATGCTGCGGGCGACGCGCCAGGTGGAGGCGCCGTCGACCTTCGCCGCCTCGTAGAGCTCGACCGGGATCGCCTTGAGCTGGGCGACGATGATCAGCATGTTGTAGCCGGTGTAGCTCCAGAGCGAGATGTTCGCGATCGACCAGAGCACGGTGTCCGCACCGAGGAAGTCGGGCTGGAGCCCGACCACGTTCGCCGCGTCGATGAGCGGGCTGAGGCCGGGCACGTAGAGGAACGACCAGAGGATCGTCGCGATCACTCCGGGCACTCCGTAAGGGAGGAAGTAGGCCGCACGGAAGAAGCCGGGGAACTTCGCCGACGCCGACTCGAGCATCAGCGCGAGGACGGTGCAGAGGGCGATCATCACCGGCACCTGGACGATGCCGAAGAGGAACATCCGCCCGATGGAGGCGATGAAGTTGCCGTCGGCGAGGGCCTGCGCGTAGTTGTCGAAGCCCGCGAACCCGCTGGTGACCCCGGCCTCGCCGAAGAGGCCGGAGCGCGTCACCTTCGTGAAGCTGGAGCCGACGGCGACGACGATCGGGACGATGAACGTGAGGACGAACAGGGCCAGGAAGGGTCCGAGGAGGATCCACGGGGCGCGGGCGACCGCGCGGCTGCGCCGGGGCGCGCCCGGCGTCCGCGTGGTGGCCGCGACCGCGGCGGCGGCGGGGGAGGTCGTGGTGGTCATGCGGAGGCCCTCCTGATGCTCAGGCCCTTGTTCTCGAAGACCGTGATGATCTGCTGCTCCGCCTCGGCGACCGCGTCCACGAGCGAGAGCCCGGACGCCTTCTTCCGGAAGCCGTCGCTGAGGATGTTGAAGGACTGCTGCGTGACGGGCCACCAGGACCAGTCCGGGTTCTGCTCCTTCGATGCGGGCACGAGGACGTCCTCGTTGTAGTTCTGCCCGCTGAAGAAGTCGCTCGGACCCTTGCGGGCCGTGCCGATCTCGCCGACCGCGGGAGACCAGCCGATGCCGCTGTTGGTGATCATCGCGTCGATGCCCTCCTGCGTGGTGGTCATCCAGACGGCGAACGCGATCGCCTCCTCCGGGTGCTTGCTGCTCGAGAACACCGCCGCGGTCGATCCGCCGAGGAAGCTCGAGCCGAAGCCGGTGTCGCCCCAGACGGGCATGGGAGCAGCGCGCCACTTGCCCGCGCCTCCGCTGACTCCCTCGATCAGGGCGTCGCCCCAGCTGCCGGTGGCGCAGGAGGCGATGCCGCCCTTCGCCGCGGCCGCGAACCACGCGGGGGAGTACGCGCCGTAGCCGGTCTGCACCAGGTCCTGGTCGATGGCCGTGTCGAAGAAGGAGGCGACGCGCGTCGTGGCGTCGTCGGTCATGTCGATGACCCAGCCGTCCTCCTCCGGGCGCAGCCACTGCGCACCGGCCTGCGTCGCGAACGCGGCGAAGACCGAGGCGTCGGCGAGGGGGAAGCAGTCGATGTAGGAGCCGGCTCCGCGCAGCTCCGTCGCCACCGCGGCCCAGTCGTCCCAGGTCGTCGGCGGCTCCGCACCCACCTTCCCGAACACCTCGGGCTGGTAGAAGAGCGCCATCGGGCCGCTGTCCTGCGGGATGCCGTAGACGCCGCCGGTGTAGCTGACCTGGCCCCAGAGCGTGGGGTCGTACAGGTCGCGATACTGCTCGACGCCGTACCGGGTGAGGTCGACCAGGCCGTTGACGAGCATGAACTCGGGGACGGAGCGGATCTCGACCTGGCCGAGGTCCGGCCCGCCGCCCGCGGCGAGGGCCGAGTAGAGCTTCTGGTACCCGCCCGCGTTGCCGCCGGGGATCCAGACGGCCTCGACCTGGATCTCGGGGTGCGAGGCGTTCCAGACGTCGCAGACCTTCTGCAGGTCCTTCAGCCAGCCCCAGTACTGCAGGCGGACCGGGCCGGTGGCCGGGGCGATCGTCGGCGCCGTGTTGACCGAGACGGTGCCCGGTGTCGCGCAGGCCGTCAGGCTCCCGAGTGCCGCGGTGCCGAGACCGGCGGCGATGAGCTGTCTCCGGGTGAACGGATGCATCTTCCCTCACTTCGTCGTGGTGGAGAGCCGGGGAGTCTCACCCGGCGATGATCGGGACGCTACCACGAATTCGAGTAGGTACTCGAAATTGGCGGCACTGCTCCTCCGCCGCCGCTACGCTGGCCGTTCGAGGGGCACGGCGAGGTGCCTCCAGTGCTGAGGAGGGGTCGATGGCGGAGGCGACGAGGCGACGCGGCCCGTACGCGAAGTCGGCCGAGCGCCGCCGCGCCATCATCGAGGCGGCCCACCAGGTCTTCGCTGCACGGGGCTACGCCCGCGGCTCCCTCCAGGAGGTCGCCGACCGCGTCGGGCTCAGCCAGACGAGCCTCCTGCACTACTTCCCGTCGAAGACCGACCTGCTCTTCGCGGTCCTCGAGCACCGCGACCTGATCACGGGCGACGGTTCCTCGCCGCCCGACCCGGAGGAGGGGCTGGTCGCCGGCATCCTGCGGCAGACCCGCTACAACGAGACGGCGCCCGGAGTGATCGAGCTGTACGCCGTGCTCTGCGGCGAGTCGACGACGCAGGAGCACCCGGGGCGCGACTTCTTCGCCGCGCGGTTCCGCCGCCTCCGCAGCGAGTACGCGGCCGAGCTGCGCGAGCTCCAGGCAGCCGGGCGCCTGCGCGAGGGGTCCGATCCGGAGCGGGTGGCGGCGTCGATCATCGCGCTCTGGGACGGTGTGCAGCTGCAGTGGCTGCTCGAGCGCGACGCGGTGGACATGGTGGCGTGCCTGGCCGACTACCTCGACCTCGTGGTGCTGCCGGCTCCCTAGCCGCTGGCGCGAGGGAACCCCGGCCCGTCGAGGGGAACCGCCGTCCGCGGCGGTCTCGATGGTCCGGGGTTCCCGCGACCGTGGTGCGCGCCTAGGGCAGCAGGCGGGTCGGGCCGCGGAACAGGTAGGTGACCTCGCGGAGGTTCGCCTGGTTCAGCATCAGCATGATCACGCGCGAGAGGCCCATGCCGAAGCCGCCGTGCGGCGGGACGCCGTAGCGGAAGAAGTCGAGGTAGAACTCGAGCTCCTCCGGGTCCAGGCCCTTCTCGCGGGCCTGCTCGACGAGGACGTCGACGCGGTGCTCGCGCTGGGCTCCGGTCGAGATCTCGACGCCGTTGTAGATGAGGTCGTAGCTGTTGGTGATCGTCCCGTCGCCCTCGCGGCGCATGTGGTAGAACGGCCGGATGCTCGACGCGTAGTCGGTGAGGAACACGAAGTCGTGCCCGAACTCCTCCTGCACGTAGGCCGCGATGCGGCGCTCGCCCTCGGGGTCCATGTCGTCGTCGGCGCGGGGCACCTCGTAGCCGCGCTCGGCGACGATGCGCTTGGCCTCGGCGAGCGGGATGCGCGGGAACGGCGTGGTCGGGACGGTCAGGTCGATGTCGAAGAGCGCCTTGACCTCGGCGCCGTGCTTCTCGACGACGGCGGTGAGGCCGGCGACCATCAGCTGCTCGTGCAGCTCCATGACGTCCTCGTGCGAGTCGATCCAGGAGACCTCGGCGTCGACGCTCGTGAACTCGGTCGCGTGACGCGAGGTGAAGCTGGGGTCGGCGCGGAAGGCGGGGCCGACCTCGAAGACTTTGCCGAAGCCGGCGGGCTGCGCCATCTGCTTGAAGAACTGGGGGCTCTGCGCCAGGTAGGCCTTCGTCTCGAAGTACTCGACCTCGAAGAGCTCGGCCCGCGACTCCGAGGCGCTCGCCATGAGCTTCGGGGTGTGGATCTCGATGAAGTCGTGCTCGATCCAGTACGTGCGCAGCGCGTGCTCGAACGTGGTCTGCACGCGGGCGATGAGGTTCTGCTCGGGACGGCGCAGGTCGAGGAAGCGCCAGTCCATGCGCTTGTCGATGCCGGAGTCGGGTGCGATCGGCGCCTCCGGGATCGACGCGGCGACGACCTCGAGCGTCTCGAGCTTGACCTCGATGCCGCCGAGCTTCACGCGCTCGTCGTGCTTGAGCGCGCCGGTGACGGTGATGAAGGAGCCCTGGGCGAGGCCGGAGATCTCCTCGGTGATCGCGAGGCGCGCAGCCGACGCGTCGTCGCCCTCGACGGCCTCGCGCACGGCCGGGTTCACCAGCTGCACGGCACCCGACTCGTCGCGCAGGACGACGAACTGCACCTTCTTCTGGTCGCGCACGGTCTCGACCCAGCCGGACACGCGGACGGGTCCGTCCTCGAGCGCGGCGAGCTTCTTGACAGTGGTTCGGGGGAGGCGGGTCTCGTCGGTCACGGTAGGGGAGTCTACTCGGGGGCAGTTCGCGCGCCCTCCGAGTTCTCTGCAGCCCTTCGCGTCGATCCCGCTCGCGGAACCAGCGGAGTCTGACTTTAGCGGCCGAGAAACCGCCGAAAAAACATGACAGATGCTCGGATGCGATCTAGAGGAATTGTGCATTTCTGAAATTCACTCGCTAATTGGCGAGCAATATACATATGAAACTTTTGTGATCCTGCGCGTCATCGTCGGTACACTTGTACCGTGGATCTTCAACGGATTGAGACTCAAGCGCGCGCATTGCTTCACGCGGCTAGTCGATATACACATCCTACCGAGAAACAGGCCTTTGCGGATCTGGCTGCCAATGGTGATGTGTCATGGAGAGAGGATCCCGAGCGGGTACGCCTAAATGCAAGATCAATTGACGTTCTTGAGCGGCTAAGGTTTATTGAACTCGCGATTAATGGATATGGTTCGCAAATTTCGCAGGCGGGTCGCCGAGCGCTTAGTGATCCTGCGCTTCTCACGGAGAAGGCGCAGTGGCTAGACGAATGGATTGAACTCGAAGAGCTTCGCGAGCAACTCGACCTAGAGCGAGCTTCATCGACAAATACCTTAAGCGAGCTGACGATAACGAATTGGAGACAGTTTTCCGCGGTGAGCATCGTCTTTCATTCCTCGCTCACCGTGCTGACTGGGGCGAATGGAGCAGGCAAGACTACGTTGCTCAACATTCTCGGACCACATTTCAACTGGCCAGCGCAGCTGCTGGTCAGTGGAGATGACCGCTCAGGCGCCGAAAAGACAGGTTCAGTCGGAACATTATATTACTCCAACGGGGCGCGAACGGACCTACTGCAGTCTAACGGTTCCGGAACGCGGAATGCTCCACTACAAATGAGTTCCATGCAGACCGTGCCGGGTATCTTCATAAATTCCCATCGGTCGGTCAGCTTTTATCAGCCACTAGAGTCTTTACCGCCACGCTTTTCGGAGTCGGACACCCTCCTGCAACAATTCTCCTCTGAAATTCAGGTGAGATATGCTGGCGGGGCTTCGAATCACTCTCCTCTCTACCGCATGAAGGAGGCATTGGTTGCTGCAGCAATGTACGCCTACGGGAACACTGCTGTGCGCCAAAATGAAGCGGCGCGCGACGTGTGGGAGGGTTACCAGCGAATTCTCCGGACGTTTCTTCCTAAAGCCCTCGAGTTTGATCGCTTACTAGTCGACGATGCGGAAATAATCCTCGTAACAAAAAACGCCGAGTTTCCGCTCGAGGCTGTGTCAGGAGGAATAGGCGCAATGCTAGAGCTCTCTTGGCAGATCTTTCTCCGGCAGAGAAACCAGTTGGCGTTTACGGTTTGCATTGACGAGCCGGAAAATCACCTCCATCCCGAACTTCAGAGGTCGCTTATACCTTCACTCTTGCGGGCCTTTCCTAATGTCAATTTTATCGTTGCTACCCATAGCCCTTTGGTTGTAACTGCAGTTCGCGACGCGAATGTTTACGCATTGAGCAAGGGCGAAGATGGTCGAGTTCGCTCTCGAAGGGTCGAGAATATCAACCCGACAGCTACGCCTGATGAGACGCTTATGTCTGTTCTTGGTCTTGACTCTGCGCTACCAATCTGGGCCGAAACTGAGCTTGAAGGTCTAATGAGTGGTCTCGGGGAAAGTCCGTCGGCAGATGAATTACGCGCCTTCCGCTCGGAGCTGAAGCGGTTGGGTCTTGATCGGCAATTTCCTGCTGCGGTTCGAGCAATCGAGGCGCGGGGCTAAATGCGAAGACTTAGCAAGAACTCGGCACCGGAATGGCTCCAGCTGCATCAGGAAGAAAGGACGCGCGAATATTTAGCAGCGCCGAAAGATCATAAACCCCGGCCGTGGAGTAACACTGAAGTGATAAATGCGCTGAAGATCGAAGCGTCACACAAATGCATTTACTGCGAAAGCATCATCGATGACGTCTCCTATTCTACGGTCGACCATATCAAGCCAAAAAAAGTGTTTCCAGATATGGTTCTCGATTGGAAAAATCTGGGAATTGCATGTTCGCGATGCAACACAAATAAGTCTGATTATTGGACGAATGATGAGGGCCTGAGACTGCTCAACCCATTTGAGGACGACATTGAGGAGCATCTACAGTTCCTTGGCCCTTTAACCGTCGCCCTTCTGTCGAGTTCTCGTGGTAAGAATACACTTCGGCAACTTAAATTTGTTGAACGGGAAGATTTGCTTATTTCAAGAATGCGCAGGATAGAGGACCTGGACCGAATATTACGAATCTGGGCAGACACGGACAATCCTGAGTACAGAGCAGTATACGCCGAGGATGTGCGGGACTGCATAGGCGAATCCCGAGAATTTGCAGGAGTCCTTCGTTCGTATGCAGCGTCTCTAGGATTTGAAGTTTAAGACCGACGGCGCCGACTCGGCTGGCCAAGGAGTACTGGTTTCGGGAATTTACTTACAAACTTTTGTGAGGTCATGCTGACTGACGGGTTTGCCAAGTCTGGTAGTTACTTGAACGCCTTGCTGGCAGTGCCGGAAATGCCACGCGCAGGATCGACGAGGGCTACTCGCGCGGCATGCTGTGACGCACGCCGATGCGATTAAGCCCGGATCTGCTGGCCTTCATCCATGGCTGACGCTGAGGGCCCGCGAGGGAGGCGGGGTTGAGCGCCGGACTCGCGAGCGCCGACTCGCCGGTCCTGCGGTCTGGCGTGCGTGGAGGGAGGCCATGATCGCCTCTTGCGCGTCGGACGCATGCGGTCGCGAGCACGCGAGCACGCGAGGGGCGTTACGGGCGCACCAAGGGAGGGGAACAGCGGATGCGGCACGTCACGCGTCTCGCCGGGTGGGTGCGGCGGATGCTCGTGCCGAGCGGGGACCTGCGCGAGCGGCGCATGTTCGGCGGGATAGCGTTCCTCCCCGAGCGCCGGCCCTTCGTCTGTGTCTCATGCCGAGAGGCGGCCTGGTGGCGCGGGTGCCGCTCGAGAGGGACGGGGACTTCGCGTCGCTCGTCGGCGCTCGCTGCCGAGCGATGGGGCGGTGCCGGCCGAGGGGCTCAGGCTGGATCGACGTCGACGCCGACGCCGACGCCGTGGAGCGCGACGGCGATCTGTAGCGCTGAAGTGACGTCGCGCTTGACTTCCATACCTGCGGAGGGTTCGGAGGATAGGCGGAGCCAAGCCGCGGTGTCGCGCAGCCAGCCCCACTAGCGTCGGAGCATGAGCACCGCACTGATCACCGGCGCCTCCTCCGGCATCGGCCTCGCGTTCGCCCGGGCGTTCGCGCGCCGCGGCTGGAGCCTCGTCCTCGTCGCCCGCAGCGAGCAGCGCCTCCAGGAGGCGGCGGCCGGACTGCGCGGCCTCGGCGCCGCGGCGGTCGAGGTCCTGCCCGCCGACCTCGGCGACCGCGAGCAGGTCGAGCAGGTGCGAGCGCGGCTCGTCGATCCTGCCCGGCCCGTCCGCGTCCTCGTCAACAACGCCGGCTTCGGGATCGACGGGACCTTCGCCGAGCCGGACGTCGCCGCTCAGGACCACGCCTTCGAGGTGATGGTTCGCTCGGTCGCCGTGCTCTCGGGTGCGGCGGCCGAGGCGATGACCGCCCGCGGCCGCGGCGCGATCCTCACGGTGTCGAGCGTCGCGGGCTTCGTGCACCTCGGCCCCTACTCCGCGGTGAAGGCGTGGGCGACCGCCTTCGCGCAGTCGCTGGCCGTCGAGCTGCGCGGCACGGGCGTCCGCTCGGCCGCGCTCTGCCCGGGCTGGGTGCGCACCGAGTTCCACGAGCGGGCGGCGATGGACACCTCCTCCATCCCCTCCTTCCTCTGGCTCGACGCGGACGCGGTGGTGGAGGAGTTCCTCCGCGACGTCGCGCGCGGCTCCGTCGTCTCGGTGCCGTCGCTGCGCTTCGGGGTCCCGATGGCCGTGGTGCGGCACCTGCCCGGACCGCTCGTGCGGCGGCTGTCGGCGGCGGTCTCGGCGCGCCGCTGAGGCTCCGCTCAGGTCCGGCTCAGGCGACCCTTTCCCGGCGTTCCCCCACGCCGCGTTCCGTACACTTGTCGCTCGTGGTTGCCGATCAGATCCATCTCGTGCGGCACGGCGAGGTGTTCAACCCCGACCGGGTCCTCTACGGACGACTCCCGAACTTCCGGCTCTCGGATCTGGGCCACCGCATGGCCCGCTCCGCCGCCGACGACCTGCTCGAGCGCCGGCGCCACGTCACGGCGCTGATCGCGTCGCCGCTCCAGCGCACGCAGGAGTCCGCGCAGCCGATCTCGCAGGCGTTCGAGCTCGAGATCCGCACCGATGAGCGGGTGATCGAGCCGAGCAACCGCTTCGAGGGGAAGTCCCTCGCCGCGCGCAGCTCCGCCCTGCGGAACCCCAAGCACTGGCCGTGGCTCCGCAATCCCTTCGAGCCCAGCTGGGGCGAGCCGTACCTCTCCATCTCGGCGCGGATGTACGCGGCGATCGAGTCGGCGTGGCAGGGCACCGAGGAGGGCGACGCCGCGATCGTCAGCCACCAGCTCCCCATCTGGACGGTCCACCGCGCCCTCGCCGGCGAGCGCCTCTTCCACGATCCGCGCAAGCGCCGCTGCGCCCTCTCGAGTATCACGACCCTCGAGCGCCGCGGCGACGGATTCGTCGAGGTCGGCTACTCCGACCCGGCCGCCGGCCTGCAGGGCCTGGCCACCGACGTGGGAGCGGTCTGATGCGCCGGACGGGGCGGCTCCGCGCCGCGGGCGTCCTCGCGCTGGCCGCCGCGCTCGCGCTGACGGGCTGCTCCGAGGATCCGCTCGCCGACCAGTACCGCAACGGCAGCAACAAGGGCTACATCTCGGGGGACGGCACCGTCACCGAGATCGCCGCCGCCGACCGGGACGACCCCATCGTCTTCTCCGGCACCGACGAGACCGGCGCCACCATCGACTCCGCGGATCTCGCCGGGCAGGTCGTCGTCGTCAACTTCTGGTACGCCAGCTGCGCCCCGTGCCGCGCCGAGGCCGCGGACCTCGAGACGGTGAACACGGAGTTCGCCGACAAGGGCGTGTCGTTCGTCGGCGTCAACGTGCGCGATCAGGCCCCCACCGCGGCCGCCTTCGCCGAGACCTTCGGGCTCGGCTACCCCTCCATCGTCGACACCGACTCGTCGGTGCAGCTCGCCTTCACCGGCACCGTCCCGCCGAACGCCGTGCCCACGACGCTCGTCCTCGACAGGGAGGGGCGCGTCGCGTCGCGCATCCTCGGCCAGCTCCAGGAGGCGTCGATCCTCTCGACCCTCGTGGGCGACACGCTCGCCGAGGAGGAGTAGCGGCGTGGGCGACATCGTCGTCAGCGGTCAGCTCCTGCTGGCCGTGCCGATCGCGCTCCTGGCCGGGCTCGTGTCCTTCGCGTCGCCCTGCGTGCTCCCGCTGGTGCCCGGCTACCTCGCCTACGTCGGCGGATTCACCGACGCCGACGAGCGGGCGGCCCGCGGACGCCGCCGGGTCGTGCTGGGGGTGCTCCTCTTCGTGCTCGGATTCTCGCTGGTGTTCGTCCTCTACGGGGCGGCGGCGGGCACGGTCGGCTTCTGGCTGCGCCAGTACACCGACCTGATCACCCGCGTCCTCGGGCTCGTCGTGATCGCGATGGGGCTCGTCTTCATCGGGCAGTTCTCGTTCCTCCAGCGCACGCTCCGACCCGGGATCCGTCCCGCCACCGGGCTGATCGGAGCGCCGCTGCTCGGCATCGTCTTCGGCGTCGGCTGGACGCCCTGCCTCGGCCCGACGCTGAGCTCGATCCTCGCCCTCAGCTACGGCGTGGGCTCGCCCTGGCGCGGCGCCCTCCTCGCCCTGGTCTACTGCCTCGGACTCGGCATCCCCTTCCTCCTCGTCGCCTTCGGCTTCAGCTGGGTGACCAGCACGCTCGCCTTCGTGAAGCGCCACATCCGCGTGGTCAACATCCTCGGCGGCGCCGCCCTCGTCCTGATCGGAGTCCTGATGGTCACGGGCATCTGGAACACCCTCGTCTACGGATCCCTCTCGGCGGTGATCGATGGCTTCCAGCCGGCGATCTGAGCCCGAGGAGAGCACGCGCCGCCCCGACGAGGCCGCGCAGCGGAGGACGGACGCCTCCTTCCGCCCCGCCGACCACTACGACTCCGACGGCACCGTCACGCAGCCGGCGCTCGGGTTCACCGGCTGGCTCCGCTGGATGTGGCGCCAGCTCACCAGCATGCGCACGGCGCTGTTCCTGCTGCTGCTGCTGGCGATCGCGGCGGTCCCCGGATCGCTCGTGCCGCAGCGCTCCTCCGACCCCAACGGCGTGACCCAGTACTTCGTCGACAACCCCGACCTCGCGCCCCTGCTCGACAGGGTGCAGGCGTTCGACACCTACACCTCCGCCTGGTTCTCGAGCATCTACCTGCTGCTGTTCATCTCCCTGATCGGCTGCATCGTCCCGCGCACGCGTCACCACTTCCAGGCGATGCGATCGCGGCCGCCGCGCACCCCGGCGCGCCTGCAGCGCCTCGCCGGCTACACCGTCCGCGAGGTCGAGGGCGCGACGGAGGAGGAGGCCGTCGCCTCCGCCCACTCCGTCCTGCGCCGGGCGGGCTACCGCGTCGAGCGCTACGACGACCCGCGCGGCCGCTGGTCGAGCGTCTCGGCCGAGCGCGGCTACCTCCGCGAGACCGGCAACCTGGTCTTCCACTCCGCCCTGGTCGGCATCCTCGTCGCCGTCGGAGTGGGCGGCGGATTCGGCTACAGCGGGCAGCGCGTGCTGGTCGAGGGCTCCCAGGGGTTCGCGAACAACCTCGCGGCCTACGACTCCTTCAACCCCGGTCGCTTCTTCGACAGCAGCCAGCTCGACCCGTACCAGCTGACCCTCGACAGCCTCGACGTGAAGTACGAGGAGCAGAACCAGTCGGCGCTCGGCCAGCCCGTCGACTTCACCGCGAACGTCACGACCTCCGAGCGCGGCGGGCGCACCGAGGACCGCACGATCAAGGTCAACGACCCGCTCGCGATCGGCGGCACGAACGTCTACCTCCTCGGTAACGGCTACGCCCCGACGATCACGGTCCGGGATCCCTCCGGCCGGGCGATCTTCACCGACTCGGTGCCGTTCCTCCCGCAGGACGCGAACCTGACCTCCGTCGGCGTCGTGAAGGTGCCGGACGGGCTCTCGGAGCAGCTGGGCCTCACCGGCTTCTTCTACCCGACGCAGGACACGCTGGCCTCCGGGGCGTCGACCTCGATCTTCCCCGACCTGCAGTACCCCGTGCTCTCGCTGAACGTCTTCGCGGGCGACCTCGGCCTCGACGGGGGAGTGCCCACATCCGTCTACGTGCTCAACACCGACTCGCTGACCCGGCTCACCGGCGGCACCACCGGCGTCGCGCCGATCACCCTCAAGCCCGGCGACACGGCCGAGCTCCCGAACGGGCTCGGCAGCGTGACCTTCGACAACACGGGCGCCGACCCGACGCGGATCGGCACCGACAGCGTCAAGCGCTTCGCCTCGTTCGACATCCACCACGACGCGACCCAGGGCTGGGTGCTGCTCTTCGCTATCCTCGTGCTCGCCGGACTCCTCACCTCGCTGTTCGTCCCGCGGCGCCGCGTGTGGGTGAAGGCGACCGCCCAGGACGACGGCGGCCTCCTCCTCGAGTACGCGGGACTCGCCCGCGGCGAGGACCCCCAGCTGGTGCGCGCCGTGCGGACGATCGCCGACCGGCACGCCCCGCTCGACTGACCCGGCTCCCGGACGCGCCGGAGACCCCTCCACAGGCGCCACCCGGCTGGGCAGGGGCCGAGTCTGTGCAAGCGCGAAGGGGCGGGCGGGGCGGCGAGCGATTACCCTGAGGAGGTGATCGCGACCCTCTCGCAGTACTCGGTGCTGTGCCTCTCCTCCGCCATGGGCATCTACGCCATGGCGTTCGTCTTCTTCGCGATCGACCTCGCCCGCCGCGCCTCCCTGGCCGACGGCGAGTCGATCGAGGTCGTGCAGGAGGCGGAGCGCGTCGCCTCCGAGGCCGCCGCCGACCGCGCGGCCAGCGGCAAGGCCACCGTCGCCGCCGCAGGCTCCGGACGCACCGCGACTCTCTCCCGCATCGGCAGCCGCGTCGAGGACGAGGTCTACCGCGCCCCCGCCCGCTCGAAGACCATGCGCATCGGGTTCTCGCTCACGCTCCTCGGCTTCGTGCTCCACCTCGGCGCGACCGTCCTCCGCGGCGTCGCCGCCGGCCGCGTCCCCTGGGCGAACATGTACGAGTTCTCGATGACCGGGACGCTCATCATCATCGGCGTCTTCCTCGCCGTCCAGCTGCGCTGGGACCTCCGCTTCCTCGGAGCGTTCATCACCGGCCTCGTCCTGGTGCTCCTCGGCATCGCGACCGTCAACTACTACGTCGCCGTCGTCCCGCTCCCGCCGGCACTCCAGTCCTACTGGCTGGTCATCCACGTGCTCGTAGCGATCCTCGGCACCGCGTTCTTCGCCCTCGGCTTCGCGCTCTCGGTCACCCAGCTCCTCCAGGCCCGCCGCGAATCCTCCGGCGACAGCCCCCGCTCGGTCCTCCGCTTCCTGCGCACCCTGCCCAGCTCCCTCACCCTCGAGAACCTCGCCTACCGCGTCACGATCCTCGGCTTCATCCTCTGGACCTTCACGCTCATCGCCGGCGCCGTCTGGGCCGAGAAGGCCTGGGGCCGCTACTGGGGCTGGGACACCAAAGAGGTCTGGACCTTCATCATCTGGACCATCTACGCCGGCTACATCCACGCCCGCGCCACCCGCGGCTGGCGCGGCACCCCCTCCGCCTGGCTCGCCATCGTCGGCTTCGCCGCCGTCATGTTCAACTTCGGCGTCGTCAACGTGTTCTTCAAGGGACTCCACGCCTACTCCGGCCTCGACACCGGCATGTGATCGGCGGGGCCTGGCGGGGTCCCTCGCGGCGTTGTCGGCGACGAACGTAGCTCCGCTACGCCCGACCCCTCCGCCTTGCGATCGGGTCGGCGGGGCCTCGCGGGGCCGCTCGCGGTGTTGTCGGCGACGAACGTAGCGCCGCTACGCCCGACCCCTCCGCCTTGCGATCGACCCCACCAGGCCCCGCCGACCGCTTACCAGGACACGAACGAGGACGGCTCCGCTTCGCGGTCGCCGCGGGAGGCCTCCGCTTCGCGGTCGGGTCTGGCCGGGCTCCGCTATGCGGTCGGGTTCGTTGGGCTCCGCTACGCGGTCGCGTTCGTTGGGCTCCGCTTCGCGGTCGGGTCCGGGTGGGCTCCGCTACGCGGCCGGGTTCTGATGAGCTGGGCTTCGCGGGAAGGCCGGGGTAGACGGCGGTCGACGGAACATGCTGATCGGGTAACACGCGCAGCGCGCGTATCGAGATCCCATGGCGCGAACGCGGGGAGCGGGCCGGTCGAGTTTCCGCAGATGGACGCGCAGGGGGGGCGGCGCCTGCTGATCGAGTAGCGCGCGGAGCGGGCGTTTCGCGGACAGGGGGGCACGGACGGGCTGCGGGCGGATCCGTGCCTGTCGAGTGGCGGTGGTGGACGCCGGGGGCGACGGCGGAAGGGTCAGACGGAGGTGACGACGTCGATGAGGTGGGGGGCGAAAGGGGCGTCGAGGGCGAGGACGACGCGGGTGCGGGCGTCGAAGGGATGAACGCCGCGGTAGATGCCGCGGAGGTCGGCGACGGTCTGGCCGCGGCCGGGGCCGTGGGTGGCGTCGACAGTGACGTGGACGCGCGGGGCGGAGGTGAGGGCGACGGCGTCGACGGCGATCGCGGCGGCCATGGGGTCGTGCATGGCAGCGGTGCGCCCGCCGAAGTGGCCGACGTAGAAGTCGAAGTAGAAGTCGAGCGCCTGCCCGATGGCCTGCGCGAGGGGATCGGGCGACGCGAGCAGGACGGCGCGGTCCTCCTCCGTCAGCAGGTGCCGCATGGTCACGTCCAGGGGCACGAGCGTCAGATCCCAGTCGGCCGCGACGACCTCGGCGGCGGCCGCAGGGTCGTGCCAGATGTTGGCCTCCGCCACGGCGGTCACGTTGCCGGGGACCAGCGCGGCTCCGCCCATCACGGTCACCGAGTGAACGAGGGACGCGATCTCCGGGTGCGCACGGAGGGCGAGCGCGAGATTCGTCAGCGGGCCGATCGCGACCAGCCGCAGCTCGCCCTCGTGCTCACGAGCGAGACGGAGGAGGAGGTCGGCCGGATCCTCGTCGACGGGCTCGCCGCCCTCGGGCAGCGCGACCCCGCCGATGCCGTCGTCGCCGTGCACGTGCGGAGATCCGCCGGCGTAGTCCTCCTCGAGGAAGTGGTGCGCCCCCACGGCGACCGGCACGTCGTCGCGGCCGGCCAGCGCCAGCAGGCCGAGGCTGTTGACGGCGGCCCGGCGGGCGTCGGTGTTGCCGCTGACCGTGCTGATCCCGACGAGGCGGGCCCGGGGCGAGCGGAGGAGGTACGCCAGGGCGAGCGAGTCGTCGATGCCGGTGTCGCAGTCGAGGAAGACGGGGACGGTCGATGCGCTCACGGTGCTCCGATGCTCGAGGGTGGGGGATGCGTCGGGCACCGGCGGCCGACGCTCCCATTCTGCCGCTCCTCGGACGCGGCGCCCGCCGCCGACGATCAGAGCAGCGCGTAGGAGTCGCGGAGCCGCGCTCGCCACCAGGCGAGCCGCTCCGGCGACACGGCGTGACGGGAGAGGAGCTCCTCCGAGACCTCCACGCGGCCGACGGGGATGCTGCCGTCGACCGGCCGCAGCGGCCGCTCCGTGACGTCCGCGGCGAGGAGGGACGCGGTGCCGAGTCCGCAGTCGAAGGGCAGCTCGGGGAGCGCCGCGGCCAGGGCGGCGCCCATGGCGAGTCCGACCGAGCTGTCGATCGCGCTCGAGACCACCGCCGGCAGCCCCGCCTCGGCGACGAGCGCCAGCGCCCGGCGCGTCCCGCCGAGCGGCTGGGCCTTCACGACCAGCAGGTCCGCGGCTCCGGCCCGGGCGACGGCGAGTGGATCGGCGGCCTTGCGGACGCTCTCGTCGGCGGCGATCGGGATGCCCATGTACTTCACCCGGTAGCGCAGCTCCGCCAGCTCGTCGACGCTCGCGCACGGCTGCTCGACGTACTCGAGGTCGGACTCCGCGAGGGCGTGGACGGCGTGCTCGGCCTCGTCGAGGTTCCAGCCGCCGTTCGCGTCCACGCGGATCCGGCCCTCCGGACCGAGCAGGCGGCGGACCTCGACGACCCGGGCCACGTCGTCGGCCAGCGTCTGGCCGCGCTCGGCGACCTTCACCTTCGCCGTGCGGCAGCCGTGGTAGCTCGCGAGCACGGCGGCGACCTCGTGCGGTGCGACGGCCGGGATGGTCGCGTTCACCGGGATGCGGTCGCGCAGCGGTGCCGGCTGCTCGCTCCAGCCGTAGTCGATCGCCGCCCGGAGCCACGCCGCCGACTCCTCTGCGCCGTACTCGAGGAAGGGCGAGAACTCGGTCCAGCCCTCGGGGCCGCGCACGAGCGCGATCTCGCGGTGGTCCACACCGCGGAAGCGGGTGCGCAGCGGCAGAGCGACGACGCGGAGTCCCGCGTCGATCTCGCCGAGGGAGGGGAGCGGGGAGGCGGGCACGACGTCGTCCATCCGGCCATTGTCCACCGGCCGGGGCGACGCGGCGGCCACCCGGGCGCAGGAGGTCGGCGACGCGCGCGCAAGCCCCCGGGGTCGCTCCTCCGAGCGCCCGCCGAGGTGCCAGACTGACGAGGCTGCCGTTGGAGTCCGGAGGAGTGCGATGAGCCAGATGCCGATGAGCCCGCCGCCCGCGCCCGCCCCGGGCCCGACGCAGGGCTCCGTCCCCTCCCACCGCCCGCTCGGCAGGGGCGCCTGGATCGCGCTGGGCACGAGCCTCCTCGTGGGCGTCGTCTACACCGGCGTGCTCGGCACGCTCGTCGCCGTCGGAGTGGGCGGCGCGCTCGACTCCGCCGCCGGCAGCGCGTCGACGAGCGCTCCGTCCGAGCCGTTCGGCGACCCGACGGACGACCCGTTCGGCAGCGGGGACCCGTCCGATCCGCTCTACGACTACCCCGGCTACCAGGACGGCGACGCCGCGACGATCCTCGGCCAGCCGTCCGCGGAGGACGTGCGCGCGAGTGCCGAGAAGGCCGTCGCGGCCGTCGAGGGCGCCGTCCCCGAAGAGTGGACCTCGGCCGACGACGAGTACTACGAGCAGTCGCAGAACGCCTACGGCGGGCCCTCCCTCCTCTACGACTACATCTCGGCGACCGAGTACGCCGCCGCCGACGTCTCGGCCGACGCCGACAGGCAGGCGGCGGTCGACCGCTTCACCGCAGCGCTCTCGCCCCTCGGCTTCGACGACGTCGAGGTGGCCGACACCCCCGAGGAGTGGTCGGAGGCGGGCTACGAGCTCGACGGCGACCTCTCGGACGAGGAGGCCTCGGCCGCGCTCTGGATCGTCACCGCCCGCTCCTCCGCCGACCTCGTGCCCGCGATCGAGCTGGGCCTCGTCGACCTCGACGCCGATCCGACCGGCCTGGTCGCCGACATGCTCGACGGAGTCGGCCTCTCGCCGGACCCGCAGGGCGCGTTCCTCGCCGGGTACGCGAACGGGGTCCTGCAGGACGAGGACCGCGGCGAGTTCACCGACCGCCTCGAGGAGTACGGCGGAGTCGCCGCGACCTGACCGGGCGCTACAAGCAAGCCCGTCCGCCCGCAAGCCCGAATCGGCGCACCGCCCGCGCCCTACGGTGAGGGGATGGCTGCACCCCGCTCGACCAGGCCCCTGCGCGACTACGCCGCGATCGGAGACGGTCGCACGGTCGCCCTGATCGCGAAGGACGGCAGCGTCGACTGGATGCCCGTCCCGGACCTCGGCTCCACCCCCGCCTTCGCCGCCCTGATCGACGCCGAGTCCGGCGGCTGCGTCGAGCTCGCCCCCGAGGAGCCCGCCGAGGTCTCGCGCGCCTACATCCGCGACACGAACGTCCTCGAGACCACCTTCACCACCGAGTCGGGCACCGTCCGCGTGACGGACGCGCTCGTCACCGGGATCGCGGGCCGCCTCCCGTGGGCCGAGCTCGCGCGCCGCGTGGACGGTGTCGACGGCGAGGTGCGGATGCGGTGGGCCGTGCGTCCCGGAACGGGACTCGGCCGGTTCTCCCCGTGGATCCAGAACGCCGACGGCCGCTCGCTCATCCGCGCCGGAGACATCACCATCGGCGTCACCGGGCAGGAGCACGGGCCCGACGGCGACGACGCGCCCTCCGGCGCCGGCGACGAGCTGACGGGCTCCTTCGTCGTGACCGCGGGGAAGGACGCCGTGCGGCACGTCCTGGTCGTGTCGGCCACGCACGACGAGCCGCTGCACTTCCCGGTCGCGAAGAACGTCGACCGCGGCATCGACCGCACCATCCGCAGCTGGCAGGACTGGTCGGAGGAGTTCTCCTACGACGGCCCGTGGTCCGAGGCCGTCCAGCGCAGCGCCCTCGCGCTCAAGCTGCTGATCTACTCGCCCACAGGAGCCATCGCCGCGGCCGCGACCACGTCGCTCCCGGAGTCGCCCAACGGCGGCAAGAACTGGGACTACCGCTTCGCCTGGGTGCGCGACGCCGCGTACACGATGCACGCGCTGGTGCGCTTCGGCCTGCGCGAGGAGACGCACGCCGCGCTGTCCTGGCTCCTCCGCACGATCAAGGAGCACGGGCCGGACCTGCACATCTTCTACGGACTCGACGGCTCCATGCCGACCGTCCTGGAGGAGTTCGACGTCCCGGGCTACGCCGGCATCGGCCCGGTCGTCGCCGGCAACGCAGCGCAGAGCCAGCTGCAGCTGGGCGTCTTCGGCGACCTCTTCGACATCTGCCGCATCTACGTCGACGAGGGCAACGTCCTCGACATCCAGACCGGTCGGCTCCTCGCCCGCGTCGCCGACACCACCTGCGACCTGTGGCGGAACCGCGATGCGGGCATGTGGGAGCTGGAGGAGGAGCAGCACTACACCTCCTCGAAGATGGGCTGCTGGCAGGCGCTCGACGCGGCCGTGCACCTGGCGGAGCTCGGCCAGGTCGCGGGCAGCCCCGACCGCTGGCGCTTCGAGCGCGACCGCATCCGGGAGTGGATCGAGGAGCACTGCTGGTCCGAGGAGCTCGGCTCCTACGTGATGTACCCGGGCAGCGAGGAGCTGGACGCCTCGGTGCTCCTGCACGCGCCCAGCGGCTACGAGCGCGGCGAGCGGATGATCTCCACCATCGACGCCCTGGTGAAGGAGCTCGGCCGCGGCGCGCTGCTGTTCCGCTACTCCGGCATGGAGGGCGAGGAGCACCCGTTCGTGGCCTGCTCGTTCTGGCTCGCGTCCGCCCTGGCCTGCGTCGGTCGGCACGACGAGTCGGTCGCCCTGATGGACGAGCTCGTCGCCACGGTCCCGAACGACGTCGGGATCATGTCCGAGATGATCGCGGTCGACGACCTGGCCTTCTGGGGCAACCTGCCGCAGGGGCTCAGCCACCTCGCGCTGATCAACGCGGCCATCACCATCGAGGAGCTGGCGCCGGAGAAGGTCGGCCGCGCGTAACCCCGCCGACGGCGTCCGCGCAACCCGTTGAGGGCCGGCTCCGAGGGGCGTAGACCGGTACCACCCCCTCGCACCGCACCCACAAGGAGCACCTCAGCATGGATCTCGGCATCAGCGGCCGCATCGCCCTCGTCACCGGAGGCGACTCCGGCATCGGCCTGGCCACGGCGCAGCTCCTCCTCGCCGAGGGCGCGACCGTCGTGATCACCGACAAGGACCAGGCGGAGCTGGACCGGGCCGCGGCCGGGCTCGACGCTCCGGAGGGCCGCCTGCACGCCTTCGCCGCCGACGTCACCAGCACGGAGCAGCTCGCCGAGCTGCACCGCCGCGTGGCCGGAGCGGTCGGCGCGATCGACATCCTCGTGCAGTGCGCCGGAGTCACGGGGGCGCAGGGCCTGTTCCACGAGATCGACGACGAGGGCTGGACCAGCACGCTCGAGGTCGACCTGCTCGGGCCTGTGCGGCTCGTGCGCGAGTTCCTCCCCGACCTCCGCACCGGAGGCTGGGGCCGGCTCGTGCTCACCGCCTCCGAGGACGCCGTGCAGCCCTACGACGACGAACTGCCCTACTGCGCCGCGAAGGCGGGCGTCCTCGCCTTCGCCAAGGGCCTCTCGCGCTCATACGCGCAGGAGGGCCTGCTCGTGAACACGGTCTCGCCCGCGTTCATCCGCACTCCGATGACCGACGCGATGATGTCCAAGCGCGCCGAGCAGAGGGGCACCTCGGTCGACGAGGCGATCTCGTCCTTCCTCGACGAGGAGCGCCCGTACATGGAGCTGAAACGCCGGGGCGAGGCCGAGGAGGTCGCAGCCGTGATCGCCTTCCTCTGCTCCGACCGCGCCTCGTTCGTGAACGGCTCGAACTACCGCGTCGACTCCGGATCCGTCGCCACGATCTGATCCCCGCAACCACGGGCCCCGTCCAGCGCGCGCACCCCGCGCGTGCGGGCGCCGTCCAGCCGAAGAAGCCAGACTCGGGGCGGGACACCGCACCCGGCACTGCAAGAGAAAGGAACGGTCCATGACCACCACCCTCGAACGCCACGTCGAAGCCCCCGCGGGCTCCGGTGCCAAGACCAGCCGCCGTCAGAACGCCGAGAAGGGCTTCAAGGCCTCCAAGGAGCTGCTCGACAGCCTCCAGATCGTCCTCGTCGACCTGATCGAGCTCCACGTCCAGGGCAAGCAGGCCCACTGGAACGTCGTCGGCAAGAACTTCCGCGACCTCCACCTGCAGCTCGACGAGATCATCGAGGCCGCGCGCGAGTTCAGCGACGACATCGCCGAGCGCATGCGCGCCCTCCACGGGATCCCGGACGGCCGCAGCGACACCGTCGCCGCGACCACCACCCTCCCCGAGTACCCGCACGGCGAGATCGACACGGCCGAGACCGTCGACCTGGTCACGATCCGCCTCGAGAACACCGCCGCCACCATGCGCGAGGTCCACGACCAGGTGGACGAGGAGGACCCGACCAGCGCGGACCTCCTCCACGCGATCATCCAGAGCCTCGAGCAGTACGCCTGGATGGTGTCGGCCGAGAACCGCACCACCTCCGCCGCCAAGTAGGGGCGAGCACCGGCAAGGGGACTCCGCGTCAGCGGGGTCCCCTTCCGTCTGCCCGAGCGGTGTCGAGTCGCCGTGCAGTCCGGATCAGTAGGGTCGTGACATGAGCACGCAGGTCTCCGAACTGTTCGACGCGCACCGCTGGGCGGCCGTCGACGGCTTCGACGCACTCGAGGACATCACCTACCACCACGACCGCTCCGGCCGCATCGCGCGGGTCGCGTTCGACCGGCCCGAGGTCCGCAACGCGTTCCGGCCGCGCACGGTCGACGAGCTGTTCCGCGCCCTCGAGGACGCCCGGACGAACCCGCGCGTCGGCGTCGTCATCCTCACCGGCAACGGCCCGAGCCCGCGCGACGGAGGCTGGGCGTTCTGCTCCGGGGGAGACCAGCGGATCCGCGGCCGCGACGGCTACCGGTACTCCGACGGCGAGACCGCCGAGGGCATCGACTCCGCGCGGAACGGCCGCCTGCACATCCTCGAGGTGCAGCGCCTCATCCGCTTCATGCCGAAGGTCGTCATCGCGGCCGTCCCCGGCTGGGCCGCAGGAGGCGGGCACTCGCTCCACGTGGTCTGCGACCTCACCCTCGCCTCCGCCGAGCACGGGCGCTTCAAGCAGACGGACGCCGACGTCGGCTCCTTCGACGCGGGCTACGGCTCGGCGTACTTCGCCCGCCAGATCGGGCAGAAGGCCGCGCGCGAGGTGTTCTTCCTCGCGCGGGAGTACTCCGCGCAGCGCGCCTACGAGATGGGCGCCGTGAACGCGGTCGTCCCGCACGCCGAGCTCGAGACGACCGCGGTGGAGTGGGCCGAGACGATCCTCACCAAGTCGCCCACGGCCATCCGGATGCTGAAGTACGCGTTCAACGCCGTGGACGACGGCCTCGTGGGCCAGCAGCTCTTCGCGGGCGAGACCACGCGCCTCGCCTACGGCACCGACGAGGCCGTCGAGGGACGAGACTCCTTCCTCGAGAAGCGCGAGCCCGACTGGTCGCCGTTCCCGTGGCAGTTCTGAGCCGGAGGGCACGCAGGTGACCCGCCCGCTCGCCGGTGTCGACGCGACGGTCGAGGCCGTCCTCCTCGCTCTGCGCGCGGCCCTGGACGGCAGCGGCCCGGCGATCCGCGTCTCCGCCCCCGGCGCTGCGACCGCCTCCGAGGATGCCGTCGTGCCGCAGCGCGTCGCCGCCGTCGTCGAGACCTCGGGCTCGTCGGGGCCGCCCAAGCGGGTCGCGCTCTCGACAGCGGCCCTGCTCACCAGCGCCTCCGCGACCCTCGCCGAGCTGGGCGGGCCGGGACGCTGGCTGCTCTGCCTGCCGACGCACTACGTCGCGGGACTGCAGGTGCTCGTCCGCTCGCTGACCGCGGAGGCCGACCCGGTCGTCCTCCCGGCCGGCGGCTTCGACGCGGCGGCCTTCCTCGCTCTCGCTCGGACGATGCCGGCGGGGGAGCGGCGGTACTCCTCGCTGGTCCCCGTGCAGCTCGCGCGGCTGCTGGACCTCGCCGAGCGCGATCCGGCCGCGGCCGAGGCGCTCCGCTCGTTCGACGCGCTCCTGATCGGCGGCCAGTCGACGCCGCAGCCGCTGCGGGACCGCGCCGCCGCCCTCGGTGCGCGCATCCGCCTGACCTACGGATCGAGCGAGACGTCCGGCGGCTGCGTCTACGACGGCGTCCCGCTCCACGACGTGCGGATGCGCGTCGAGAACGGGCAGGTGCTGCTCGGCGGCCCGACCCTCGCGGAGGGCTACCTCGACGCCGACGGCGCGATCGACCACGAGCGCAGCGCCTCCACCTTCCTCGAGCTCGACGGGGAGCGCTGGTACCGCACGGGCGACGCGGGGTCGATCGTCGACGGGCGCCTCCGGGTGACCGGTCGGCTCGACCGCGTGATCGTGTCGGGCGGGGAGAAGGTCTCGCTCGACTCCGTCGAGGCCGTGCTCCGCGAGGGGCCCGTCCCCGACGCGGTCGTGGTGCGGCGGGCGGACGAGCAGTGGGGCGAGGTCCCGGTCGTCGTCACGGCGGAGGAGGCTCCCGCGCTCACCGACCTGCGCGCCCTGATCGCCGACCGCCTCGGGCGCGCCGCCGCTCCCGCGGCCGTGCTGCCGGTCGGCCGCATCCCCCTCCTCGCCTCCGGGAAGCCCGACCGCCGCGCCCTCGAGGTGCTCGCCGAGCAGGCCTGACCGGCTCCGAGCGTCGACGGGCCGGTGGGTAGGATTCCCTCCGTGTCGAGTACGAGTCGCAAGAAGAAGTCCTCCAGCGGCCGCCCCGGGGGCAGCCCGCGAGCGGTCGTCGTGAAGCCCGCCGGTCCCCGCGAGTGGATCGCCGGCGCCCGCCTCCGCACCCTCCCGCTGGCCGTCGCCCCCGTGCTCATCGGCACCGGAGCGACCCAGGTCGTCGACGAGGGCTGGCACTGGGTGCGCGCCCTGCTCTGCCTGGCCGTCTCGCTCGCCCTGCAGATCGCCGTCAACTACGCCAACGACTACTCCGACGGCGTGCGCGGCACCGACGCCAACCGCGTCGGACCCTCGCGGCTGACCGGCTCCGGAGCGGCGAAGCCCCGCCAGGTGCTCACCGTCGCCCTGGTCTTCTTCGGGATCGCGGCCGTCGCCGGCCTCGTGCTCACCGCCCTCTCGGGGCAGTGGTGGTTCCTGATCGTCGGCGCGGCGGCGATCGCGGCCGGCTGGTTCTACACCGGCGGACGCCGCCCCTACGGCTACCTCGGACTCGGCGAGCTCTTCGTCTTCGTGTTCTTCGGCCTGGTCGCCACCGTCGGCACCACGTTCGTGCAGATCGGCCGCACCAACCAGGAGTCGTGGCTCGGCGCCGTGGCGGCGGGCCTGTTCGCCTGCGCCGTGCTCATGGTCAACAACATCCGCGACATCCCGACCGACCGCCTCTCGGGCAAGCGGACCCTCGCGGTCCTCGCGGGACCGGCCGTGTCCCGGGCGATCTACACGGGCTTCGTGCTGATCCCGTTCGGCATCGCGGTGATCCTCGCGCTGTTCTACCCGCTGGCATGGCTGACGCTCTTCGTGCTTCTGATGATCCTGCCGGCCATCCTGATCACCCTGACGGCGAAGACGGCGAAGGAGCTCATCCTGGCGCTGCAGCTGACCAGCCTGGGCGGGCTCGCCTACGCGGTCATCCTCGGGGCGGCGCTGGCGTTCTAGAGCGGCGGCTCGCACGAGGCGGGCTCGGGTGGGCCGGATTCGGGTGAGAACGGCTGTTGCGTGCCGGGCCTGGTGCGAGCGGGGTCAGCGCGTCCGAGGGGAGCCCTCGCCGGCGGGAGCGCCCGGGTCAGCGGTCGTCGCGGGTCGCGTCGACCGCGGCGTCCTCGACGTCGTCGTCGGTCGGGGCGCGCGGGACGTCCTTGCGGCGCTCGTAGATCGCCTCCGCGATGCGCTCGCGGGGCTTCCTCAGCAGGATGTAGGAGAGGGACAGGCTCGCGATCGCGGCGACGAAGCCCGCGGTGACCGCGGCCGTCAGCTCCGAGTCGACGAAGGTGCGCGCCGGCAGGTACACCAGCACGAAGACGCCGGCGAACATCGCCAGGCGCAGGAGCGAGTAGACGACGACCGCGCGGCTCAGTTTCACCGGGACAGTGTACGTCGGCCCCTGCACGCGCTTCCGTGAGCACCGTGGGAGCCTCCTGTCCAGCGTCCGTGCGGACCCTTCCCGACGGGGGTGCCGGACGTAGACTCGTGTCCATGATCCGCCTCGTCATCGGCCTGCTCGTGGCCCTCGCCGTCTTCACGGTCTACACCGTGATCGACGTCGCGATGAGCAACCGTCACGCCGTGCGGGCGATCCCGAAGTGGTCCTGGCTCCTGGTCGTGCTGATCCTCCCGGTCATCGGTGCGGGACTGTGGTTCTGGATCGGCCGCCCCCGAAAGCAGCGCGCCGCCGGCCGCCGCTACACCGCTCCGGACGACGACCCCGACTTCCTCGGCACCCTCCGCACCGAGCGCGACCCCGAGGAGGAACGCCTGCAGGCCGAGCGCATCGCCCAGCTCGAGCGCGACCTCGCCGACATGGACGAGCAGGGCGAGGCCGACGGCCCCGGCCGCCGGGATGCCTGAGCACCGGCCGGTCGCCCCCTCCACCCGATTCGCGGTCGACCTCCTCACCCGCTTCGTCGCGCTCGGCGTCCGCGACGTCGTCGTCGCTCCGGGCTCCCGCTCGCAGGCGCTCGCCCTGGTGGCGGCCGAGCTCGAGACCCGCGGCGACGTCCGGCTGCACGTGCGGATCGACGAGCGCTCCGCGGGGTTCCTGGCGCTGGGCCTCGCCCTCGAATCCGGGATGCCGGCGCTCGTCATCACGACCTCCGGCACGGCGACCGCGAACCTGCACCCGGCCGTGCTCGAGGCGGACGCCTCGGACGTGCCGATGATCGTCCTGACCGCCGACCGGCCCGACGAGCTGCGCGGCATCCGCTCGAACCAGACGGCCGAGCAGCGCGAGCTGTACGGGCGAGCCGCGCGGCTGTTCGAGGACGTCGCTGCTCCGGACGACGCCTCCCTGCCCGAGGACGCGCGGGCGCTCGCCGATCGTGCCGTCACCGCGGCGCGCCGCGGGCCGGTCCACCTGAACCTCTCCTTCCGCGATCCGCTCTCCTCCGCTCTGCCGGACATCGAGCGGATCGAACCGGTCTCGTCGCCCGCCGTCGGATCCGGGATCCCGCGTGCCGTCGTGACCGCCGGCCCTGATGAGCCGCTCACGGTCGTCATCGCCGGGGACAAGGCGGGCGCCGCGGCCGAGGAGATCGCTCGCGCCGGCGACTGGCCGCTGCTCGCCGAGGTCTCCTCCGGCGCCCGCTTCGGACCGCAGCTCGTCGTCGCCTGGCGGGGCCTGCTCGGCGAGCCCGACTTCGGCGGACGCATCCGCCGGGCGATCGTGCTCGGACACCCGACGCTCTCCCGCGAGGTCCCCGAGCTGCTGCGGCGCGAGGACGTCGAGGTCATCGTCGTGGACGCCGTGCGCGAGCAGTTCTACAACCCCGGCCGGCGCGCCCGCCGCGTCGGAGGCGTCGACGTGGTCCGACCCGAGGGGTCGCCGCGTCCCGAGCGCGGCGAGCGCGCCTGGGCCGGATCCTGGGTGTCCGCGAGCCGCGCCCTGACGGTCGACCCCGACGAGCTGGACGAGGTCCCCGACGCCGGGTCGATGTCGGTCGAGGACCGCCGCGGCTACGCGCGCAACGCCCTCGCCGCGATCAGGGCACCGCTCACCCGCGACTTCGTCGTCGCCGCGGTCTGGAAGGTCACCTGGCCGCACGACCGGCTGCTGTTCGGAGCGTCGCGGCTGATCCGCGTCGCCGACGGGACCCTGCCTGGCAAGCGGATATCCGTCCTGGCGAACCGCGGCCTCGCCGGCATCGACGGCACGATCTCGACGGCTCTCGGGATCGCGGTGGCTTCGCAGGCGACCGAGCAGGGAGCCGGCGGAGTCACCCGGGCGGTCCTCGGCGATCTCACTCTGCTCCACGAGGCCGGCGGCCTCCTCCTCCCGCCCGGAGAGCGACGCCCGCGCGTGCAGCTCGTCGTCGTGAACGACGGGGGCGGCACGATCTTCGACGGACTCGAGGTCGCGTCGAGCTCGCATCCCGATGCGTTCGACCGCGTGCAGTTCACCCCGCAGAGCGCCGATCTGGAGGCTCTCGCGCGCGCCTACGGGTGGGGCCACCGTCGTGCGGCGACGCGCGGCGAGCTGGAGCAGGCGCTGACCTCGCCGGGTGACGGGCCGGGCATCGTGGAGATCCGGCTCGAGCGCTGAGTCCGCGCGGGTCCGGTCGGACGGTCCTCCACAGGTCGTCGTCGGACGCTGTTCTCCCGGGGACGCCTCGTTCGAGCTCCGCAGCTCGTCAGCTGCTGCTTCGCTGGAGGAATGGCTGATGCGGAGACCGTGCGAGGAGAGGTCCTCGCCCTCGGCGACCGGGCGGCGGCGCTCGCGAGGAGCGCCTCCCCGGTGCTCCTGTCCGCGGCGGAGGCGCTGCACGCGGGACACTGCGCGGCGCTGGCCTGTCCCGACGCGTTCGCCCGAGGCTCCTCGGCGGACAGCAAGGATGCGACGGACCTCGTCGAACGGTCGATCCGAGCGGAGTTCGCCGTCGCCCTCGGGGTCTCCGAGCGCACCGCCGCCAGGGAGCTGCTGCACGCCTCGCTCCTGATGGAGGAGCTGCCGCGGACCCGTTCCGCGCTCGCCGACGCCAGGATGCGCTGGGAGGCCGGCCAGCTCGTCTGCTCCGTCGCGGCGACCCTCCCGGCAGCGGCGCGCGCGGCCTACGACGACCGGGCCGTCGACCTCGCGGAGACGCTGACCCCGGGGCAGCTGCGCCACGCCCTCGCGCGGGTGCGGGAGGAGCTGCACGACGAGCCCCTCGCCGAGCGGCACGCTCGCGCCCGTGAGGACCGCCGGGTGTGGATGACAGCCGGGATCGACGGCATGGCGACGGTGTGCGCGCACGTCCCCGCGCCCGAGGCCGTCGGAGCGCTCGCCCGGCTCGATCGCATCGCGAGGGATCTGCGGGACGGCGCCGAAGGGGACCGCGATCTGCGGACGCTGGCGCAGCTCCGCGCCGATGCGTGGGCCGACCTGCTCTGCCACGGGGACGTGGCGGGGACCACTCCGGAGGGAGCCGCGGCGCCCTCGACCGGGCTGCGGGCCGAGGTGAGAGTCACCGTGGCGGCGAGCACCGCCGCGGGTGACGACGAGGCGGCCGCCGAGCTCGACGGCTACGGGCCGATCCCTGCCGAGGCGGTGCGAGCGCTCATCGACGACGCCGCCGCCTTCACTCCCGTGCTGACCGACGAGGAGACCGGCGCGGTCGTCTCCGTCGGGCGCCGCCACCGCCTCCCGCCGCCGAGGATGAGGCTGCTGGTCCGCCTCCGCGACCAGACCTGCCGCTTCCCGGGCTGCACCCGGCCGGCGTCCTCGACGGAGACCGACCACAGCGTCGAATGGCGGAACGGGGGAGAGACGACTCCCGACAACCTCGCCTCCCTGTGCGTCGCCCACCACCACGTGCGCCACGGCGACCGGTGGACGTATCTGCTCCATCCGGACGGCACAGCGGACTGGACCACACCGACCGGCCGTCGCGTGACGACCCGGCCGCCGGCACTGCCCGGGCGTCCGCCGGTGGGCGCAGGACGACGGCCGGGTGCTCCCCGGCTCGACGGGGACCCGGCGGGGTAGGCGCCGGGTAGCCGACGGCTTCAACGACTCCCGACGTGCGTCAGGCCAGCGCGTCGGTGATCGGGCGGAACTTCATGCGGGTCTCGGCGAGCTCGGACTCGGGAACGCTGTCGGCCACGATGCCGGCGCCCGCCCAGGCCGTGACCGCGCCCTCGGCCGTGACCTCGGCGCTGCGGAGTCCGACAGCCCACTCGCCGTCGCCGTTGCCGTCGATCCAGCCGACGGGTCCTGCGTACCGACCGCGGTCGAAGGGCTCCAGGTGCTCGATGAGCGCAAGGGCGTCGGCGGTCGGAGTGCCGGCCACTGCGGCGGTCGGGTGAAGAGCATCGACGAGATCGAGCGCGCTGGAGGAGTCGTCCAGAATTCCTCGCACGTCCGTCGCGAGGTGCCAGAGGTTCGGCAGGCGGAGCGTGAACGGGGCGGCGCCGGCCGTCAGCTCCCGTGTGTGGGGCTCGAGCTCCCGGACCAGACTGGCGAGAGCGAAAGCGTGCTCTGAGCGGTCCTTCGGACTCTCGAGCAGAGCGGCTTCCACGTCCGCGTCGGCGAGGGGGTCCGCTCCGCGTGCAGCCGTGCCGGCCAACACCCTCGCCGAGATCTCGCCCCGATCGACCGCGACCAGCGTCTCCGGACTGGCGCCGAGGAATCCGTCCACGGCGAAGCCCCAGCAGTCCGGGTAACGCTCGGTGAGCGCACCCAGCATCCGACGCAGGTCCGCCCCCGGCGGGAGCCGCCCCTGCAGATCGCGCGCGATCACGACCTTGGACAGCTCGCCCGACCGGATCGTCTCCACCGCGGCAGCGACCGCCGCGCGGTACCCGTCCGGCGGCAGCGCACCCGGCGAGAGCGGCACGTGGTACTCCGCCCCCAGCGGCTCCTCGCCCGGCGTATCCGGTCCCTCCGCCTCGCCGATCGTGATCCGCGTCAGCCATGACCGGCCGTCGCGCGTCCCGATCACGGTGCGCGGCACGATCAGCACGCTCGTCGCCTCGGATCGGCTCGAGAAAGCGAAGGTCCCGAACGCGACCAGCCCCGTCCCGGGCAGTCCGACCCGGTCCTCCACCGTCGCCGCGTCGCAGAGCCGACGCCAGGTTGCCGCCGCCTCCCGCAGCCGTTCCGGGCCCGAGAACTCGAGGCGCAGGGCCTCGCCGCGTGCGCTGAGGCCGGCGCCGTCGCGCTGCCAGAGGAGGGGCCGCCTCGGGTCGGAGTGGGAGAGGAGCGACGGCGGAGAGTCCAGTGGAGTCGTCTCCGCACGCAGCAGGGGGGTTCCAGCGCCGATGAGCGTCACCTCAGCAGGGTACGCCCGCGCCAGAGGATGGGACGTCCCATGCCGCGGGGCTCGGGGCGCAGGGCTCCGTTGCTACCGTGATCCGGTCCGGGGCCGCCGCGCGAGGCGGAGCGGGGCGGTCCCGGCGCTTCCCCAGGGGGGAGCGCGCCGACCGGGCGCGGGACGGCGGATGCACAGCCGCCGTCCCTCGTCTCGCCGTAGACTTGCGGATCGTGACGAAGGCAGACCTCACCAAACGGCCCGACGAGGTCGCCTCGATGTTCGACACCGTGGCTCCCGCCTACGACCTGGTGAACGGACTCCTCTCGGTGGGGAACGACCGGCTCTGGCGGATCGCGACGACTCGCGCCGTCAACCCTGCTCCCGGTGAGCGCATCCTCGACATCGCGGCCGGCACCGGAACGTCGAGCGCGTCGCTGGCGCGGTCGGGCGCCCAGGTCGTCGCAGCCGACTTCTCCCCGGGGATGATCGCCGTCGGCCGTCGCCGTCAGGCGGGCAACGACCGGATCGAGTTCGTCCAGGCCGACGCGATGGACCTCCCGTTCGAGGACGAGTCGTTCGACGCCGTGACCATCTCGTTCGGTCTGCGCAACGTGGCCGAGCCGAGGACGGCGCTCGCCGAGTTCCTGCGTGTGCTGAAGCCCGGCGGCCGGGTCGTGATCTGCGAGTTCTCGACTCCGCCGATCGCTCCGCTGGCCGCCGCGTACGACTTCTACCTGTCGACGGTCATGCCCGCCGTCGTGCGCCTCGCGTCGTCGAACAATCCTGCGTACGACTATCTCGGCGATTCCATCCGGGCCTGGCCGGAGCAGAGCGTCGTCGCCGCCTGGCTCCGCGCGGCGGGCTTCGAGCGTGTGGCCTACCGCGATCTGACCGCGGGCATCGTGGCGCTGCACCGCGGCGTCAAGCCGATCGCGGCGACCCGATGACGACCGGGGTCCGCACAGGCCGAGACGTTAGGGTTTCCCTGTGAACGCCACTGCGCCCGTCGCCCGTCGCAGCCCGTCTCTGACGGCGCAGCTCGGCCTCTCCGAGCGCATCTTCTCCTCCTCGTCGGACCGCGCTCTCGCCCGCACGATCGACGCGGGTCTGGAGCAGGTCGAGGAGGGTCTCGTCCGGCAGCTGTCCTTCGCGGACGCCGTGGCCGACGTCTCCACCCGGTACCTCCTCGAGGCGGGCGGCAAGCGCGTGCGCCCGATGCTCACCCTCCTGGCCGCGTCGCTGGGCCGCGGCAACACGCCGCAGGTCCTGCTCGGTGCGCAGGCGATCGAGATCACGCATCTCGCATCGCTCTATCACGACGACGTCATGGACGAGGCGGAGAAGCGCCGCGGCGTCCCGTCGGCGCAGACCGTGTGGGGCAACAACGTGGCCATCCTGACGGGCGATCTGCTCTTCGCCCGCGCGAACCAGCTGATGGTCGAGCTCGGCGACAAGGCGATCCGGCTCCAGGCCGACACGTTCGAGCGTCTCGTCCTCGGGCAGCTGCACGAGACGGTCGGCCCGACCGACGGCGAGGACCCGGTCGAGCACTACCTGTCCGTCCTGGCCGACAAGACCGGGTCCCTGATCGCCGCGGCGGGCCGCACGGGAGTCGCGTTCTCGGAGGCTCCGGAGGAGTACGAGGAGGCCATGCGCGTCTTCGGCGAGAAGATCGGCGTCGCCTTCCAGATCGTCGACGACGTCATCGACCTCTCTCCCCAGCCGGAGGAGACCGGCAAGAACCCCGGCACGGACATCCGCGCCGGCGTGTCGACGCTGCCGATCCTGCGCCTGCGCGAGCGCGCCTCCTCGGACAGGGACGCCGCGGCTCTCCTCGCCCGCATCGAGAGCTATGTGAGCCGCTCGAACGACGCCATCGCGCACACGGAGGAGCAGAGCGCCGACATCTCGGACGCCATCGCTCAGCTGCGCGATCACGACGTCACCGCGCAGACCCTCGCCGAGGCCCACCGGTGGGCCGACGAGGCCGTCGCCGCCCTCGCTCCGCTGCCCGACGGCTCCGTCCGCAAGGCGCTGACGCGCTTCGCCGACACCGTCGTCGAGCGCAACGGCTGACCCCGATCGTCGCGGCGCGCCCTGCGCCGCAGGAATGAGACCGGTTGTGCGCTGCGGCGCCCCGGCAGGAGGAACGCAATGACCAAGCTCAGGCTGGCCATCGTCGGCGCGGGTCCCGCGGGCATCTACGCCGCCGACCTCATGATCAAGGCCGAGAAGAAGTACGACGTCTCGATCGATCTGTTCGAGCACCTGCCCGCGCCCTACGGCCTGGTCCGCTACGGCGTCGCGCCCGATCACCCGCGCATCAAGGGGATCATCACCGCGCTGCGGGAGGTGCTCGACCGGGGCGACATCCGCATCTTCGGCAACGTGCACTTCGGGACCGACATCACGCTCGAGGATCTCAAGCGGCACTACCACGCCGTGATCTTCGCGACCGGCGCCGTCCGCGACGCTCCGCTCGACGTCCCGGGTGTCGAGCTCCAGGGCTCCTACGGTGCGGCCGACTTCGTCAGCTGGTTCGACGGCCACCCCGATGTGTCGCGCACCTGGCCGCTGGAGGCGTCCTCCGTCGCTGTCATCGGCAACGGCAACGTCGCGCTCGACGTCTCGCGGATGCTGGCGAAGCACGCCGAGGACCTCCTGCCCACCGAGGTCCCGCCGAACGTCTACGAGGGGCTGAAGGCTTCTCCCGTCACCGACGTGCACGTCTTCGGGCGCCGCGGTCCCGCTCAGGTGAAGTTCACGCCGCTGGAGCTGCGCGAGCTGGGCGAGCTGCGCGACGTCGACATGATCGTCGCCGACGAGGACTTCGACCTCGATCCCGCTTCGGAGGCCGCCATCGCGACCAACAAGCAGGTCATGGTCATCAACCGGGTGCTCAACCAGTGGCGCACCCGCGAGGTCGGGAGCGCCTCGCGTCGTCTCCACCTGCACTTCTGGGCGAAGCCGCTCGAGTTCGTGGACGACGGATCGGGTCGGGTCGGCGCGATCCGGTACGAGCGCACCGAGCCGGACGGCGAGGGCGGAGTGCGCGGCACGGGTGAGATCCGCGAGGTCCCCGTGCAGGCCGTGTACCGCGCGGTCGGCTACTTCGGCTCGCCGCTCGACGGCCTCCCGTTCGACGAGATGCGCGGCGTGATCCCGAACCGCGAGGGCCAGGTCCTGGACGACGAGGACCAGCAGGTCCACGGCGTCTACGCGACCGGCTGGATCAAGCGCGGACCGGTGGGCCTCATCGGGCACACCAAGTCCGACGCCATGGAGACCGTCGCGCACGTGCTCAACGACCAGGCGTCCTGGTGGACGCCCGAGCACCCCGAGGAGGCGGCCGTGGTCGCCCTGCTCGAGGAGCGGGAGATCGCCTACACGGATCTCGACGGCTGGCACCGGCTGGACGAGCACGAGATGGCGCTCGGCGAGCCCGAGGGCCGTGCGCGCGTGAAGGTCGTTCCTCGCGAGGACATGATCGCGATCTCGCGGGCGGAGCCGGTCGCGCTCTGACGCGTGCTCTCCGAACGGCCCTCCGGTGCACTCCGGGGGGGCCGTTCGTCGTTCCGGCGCGGACGCCGCGCACCTCCTCTAGGATTCGGGCACCGCTCTGGACGGAGACAGCATGACCACGGCCTCGCCCCACGACGTCATCCGGGTGCGCGGTGCGCGCCAGAACAACCTCCGGGGAATCGACGTCGACATCCCGAAGCGGAGGATCACCGTGTTCACCGGGGTCTCGGGCTCCGGCAAGTCGTCGCTCGTCTTCGGCACCATCGCGGCCGAGTCCCAGCGCCTCATCAACGAGACCTACTCCGCCTTCGTGCAGCAGTTCATGGGGTCGCCGGCCCGCCCGGACGTGGAGTCGCTCGACGGACTGTCGGCCACGATCGTCGTCGACCAGGAGCGGATGGGGTCGAACGGCCGGTCCACGGTCGGCACGGCGACCGACGCGTACACGATGCTGCGGATCCTCTTCAGCCGGATCGGCGATCCGCACGCGGGCACGAGCGGTGCGTTCTCCTTCAACCTGCCGGAGGGGATGTGCCCGCGGTGCGAGGGGACGGGCCGGGTGTCGAGCATCGACCTCGACGCGCTGATCGACCGCTCGAAGTCGCTCGAGGGCGGCGCTCTCGATGCGATCCCCAACTTCGTCGTCGGCGGCTGGTACTGGAAGGGCCTCGCCGAGTCGGGCCTCTATCCGGCCGATGTGCCGATCGCCGATTTCACGCCCGAGCAGATGGACGCGTTCCTCCACCGTCCGGCCACGAAGATGGCCATCGCCGGGATGACGATGACCTACGAGGGCCTCCTGGTGAAGGTCACCCGCCTCTACCTGGCGAAGGAGGCGGCGCAGCCGCACATCCGCGCCTTCGCCGAGCGGGTGGCCACCTTCGCCGCCTGTCCCGAGTGCGGAGGCGGCCGGCTCACCCGGGTGGCGCTGGAGTCGCGCATCGGGGGCCGGAACATCGCCGAGTGCGCCGCGCTGCAGGCGACCGACCTCGCCGCGTGGCTCCGCGGACTGCAGGCGCCGTCCGTCGCTCCGATCGTCGAGACCCTCCTCGGGACGCTCGACGCCCTCGTCCAGGTCGGCCTCGGCTACCTGTCGCTCGATCGGGAGTCGGGCACCCTCTCGGGCGGTGAGGCGCAGCGGGTCAAGATGGTGCGGCATCTGGGGTCGAGCCTCACGGACGTCACCTACGTCTTCGACGAGCCGACGGCGGGTCTGCATCCGCACGACGTCTCGCGGATGATCGAGCTGCTGCGCCGCCTGCGGGACAAGGGCAACACCGTCCTGGTGGTCGAGCACAAGCCGGAGATCATCGAGATCGCCGATCACGTGGTCGACCTCGGTCCGAGGGCCGGTGCGCACGGCGGCGAGCTGCGGTTCGAGGGGTCGGTGGCGCAGCTGCGCACGTCGGACACCCTGACGGGCCGTCATCTCGGTCACCGCGTCCCGTTGAAGGAGGCCGTGCGCCGTCCGACCGGGGCGGTGGAGATCCGCGGGGCCTCCACGCACAACCTCCGCGGCGTCGACGTGGACGTCCCGCTGGGCGTGCTGACCGTCGTCACCGGAGTCGCAGGGTCGGGGAAGTCGTCGCTCCTGCACGGCTCGCTCGCGGGTCGGCCCGGCGTGGTGGTGGCCGACCAGTCGCCGATCCGCGGCTCGCGGCGCAGCAATCCGGCGACCTACACCGGGGTCCTCGACGCGATCCGGGCGGTCTTCGCGAAGGCGAACGGTGTGAGACCGGCGCTCTTCAGCGCGAACTCGGCAGGCGCCTGCCCCGTCTGCAAGGGGGCCGGGATGATCTTCACCGAGCTGGGCCCCGCCGCGACGGTCTCGTCGGTCTGCGAGGAGTGCGACGGCAAGCGGTTCACCGCTGAGGTGCTCGAGTACCGCCTCCGCGGGAGGAACATCCACGAGGTGCTCTCGATGCCGATCGTCGACGCCGCGGAGTTCTTCGCGAGCGGACCGGCGCACACGGTGCTCGCCCGTCTCGTCGACGTCGGTCTCGGCTACCTCACGCTCGGACAGCCGTTGAACACGCTGTCCGGGGGCGAGCGCCAGCGCCTCAAGCTCGCGATCAACATGACCTCGTCCGGATCCGTCTACCTGCTCGACGAGCCGACCACGGGCCTGCACCTCGCGGACGTCGACACGCTGCTCGGACTGCTCGACCGGCTGGTCGACTCCGGGAACTCGGTCGTGGTGATCGAGCACCACCGCGCCCTGATGGCGCACGCGGACTGGATCATCGACGTGGGGCCCGGAGCCGGGCACGACGGAGGGACGATCGTCTTCGAGGGGACTCCGGTCGGGCTCGCGGCGGCGGACACGCTGACCGGACGCGCCCTCGCCGAGTACGCGCGCTGACGCGTCCGCAGCCGCGACGCTCGCGCGTCAGCGCGAGAACGGGCCGGACAGAGCCGCCCACTGCAGGAGCATGATCGTCTTCGCGTCGACGATCTGCACGCCGATCTGGGTCAGCGCCTCGTCGAACGAGAGCTCGAGTACCTCGATGTCCTCGCCCTCGTCGGCGAGTCCCGCGAACGCTCCGCTGCGGGTGCCCGCGCGGTAGCGGCCGGCGTAGAAGTGCAGCTTCTCGGTGACCGAGCCGGGGCTCATGAACGCGTCGAACACGTGCTCGAGCCGGCCGACCTCGAGTCCGGTCTCCTCGGACGCCTCCCGGCGGGCGCCCTCCTCGGGCCCGTCCTCGTCCAGGAGACCGGCGGGCACTTCGAGGAGCATCCCGTCGAGGTCGCCGTTCACGTACGCGGGGTAGCGGAACTGCCGGATCAGGACGACGGTGCGCGCGTCGGGGTCGTAGAGCAGGACCGCCGCGCCGTTCCCCCGGTCGTACGTCTCGCGCTGCTCGCTGGTCCAGCTGCCGTCGCGGTGCCGGTAGTCGAAGCGGGTGGTGCGGAGGACGTACCAGTCGCTCGAGAGGAGGGTGACCTCCTTCACGACGACGTCGGGGTTCCCGACGAGGTCGAGGCCCTCCCGGTCGAGTCCGGTGCGGCCCCGCCGGTCGGGCTCGTCGATGCCGGCGGTCACGCGCGTGCTCCCGTGTGCGTCATTCCTCAGCGGAAGTTGACGAACTGGAGGTCGAGCTCGAGGTCGGCCCCGCGCAGGAGCGCCATGGTCGCCTGGAGGTCGTCGCGGCTCTTCGAGGAGACGCGGAGCTCGTCGCCCTGGATCTGCGACTTGACCGACTTCGGCGCCTCGTCGCGGATGAGCTTGTTGATCTTCTTCGCGTGCTCCTGGTCGATGCCCTCCTTGAGGGTGGCCTCGATCCGGTACTCCTTGCCGGACGCGAAGGGCTCGCCCGCGTCGAGGCTCTTGAGGCTGATGCCGCGCTTGATCAGCTTCGACTGGAAGACGTCGAGGATGGCGTTCGCCCGCTCCTCGGTGTTGGCCTTGATCAGGATCTTCTCGCCGCTCCAGGCGATCGAGGCGCCGACGTTCTTGAAGTCGTAGCGCTGCTCGACCTCCTTGTGGGCCTGGTTCAGGGCGTTGTCCGCCTCCATCTTGTCGATCTTGCTGACGACGTCGAACGTTGAATCTGCCATGGCTCCGAGTTTAGCTTTCAGGCGTGGCGGAGCCCGGCCCCAGGCGCGGCTGGTACCTCTGAGGGGTGCGCCGCCTCCCCGTTCTCGTCCTCGTCCCGCTCGCCGGCCTCCTCCTGGCCGGCTGCGGCCAGCGGCCGCCCGCCCTGACGGTCGAGGAGGGCCTGTCCACCGTCCCTCCCGCGGCGACCGCTCCCGTCGCGGCCGACCCCGTCGTGCTGGAGGATCCCGAGCAGGCCGCGGCGACGCCGGTGCGACTGCTCGCCGACGAGGCGTGGCTGGGCACGGCGTCCGAGGGGAGCGGCATCCCGCTGCGTGCGCTCACCGCCTACGCGGGCACGGCCCTCCTCACGGCGTCGGTCGACCCCGACTGCCGGTTGGACTGGGCGACCCTGGCCGGCATCGGCTACGTCGAGAGCAGGCACGGCACGATCGACGGCGGCGAGCTGGGCGAGGACGGGCGGCCGACGGAGCCGATCTACGGTCCGCGCCTGGACGGAACGCGCTTCGACCGGGTCCCCGACAACGACGGCGGGGCTCTGGACGGCGACGCCGAGGTCGACCGGGCGATGGGTCCGCTGCAGATCATCCCCGCGACGTGGATGGCGTGGGCGTCGAGCGGATGGGATCCGCAGAACGTGGACCAGCAGGCGGTGACCGCCGCCCGGTACCTCTGCGACGCCGGCGGCGACCTCTCGACGGAGTCGGGATGGCGGGCGGCGATCGCGGCCTACAACCCGGCCGGGAGCTACGCGGGGAAGGTCGCGGAGGCGGCGTCCCGCTACGCGGCGGAGGCGGACTGAGGCCTCGCGGCACCGATTTCCGATCCGCCGGTCGCGTGGGTATCCTTGCTGAGTGCCTCCGGTTGTGAACACGCGGTCGGGTGCGCCACGGCGAGTTACCCTAGCGGCCAAAGGGATCTGACTGTAAATCAGACGGCGTAGCCTTCGGGGGTTCGAATCCCTCACTCGCCACCGAGCAGGAACACCCAGCAGACGCCCCGACATCACGAGATGCGCGGGGCGTTCCGCATATCGGGGGATCGCCGTTCCGGCGGAGTGCCTTTCCGGGGGAGCACCGGTCCGGCGGATCGCCGGGCCCGGCGTCTTCGTCCCGTCGCACCCCGCACGCCGTCGGCCCGGCCTCCGCGGTCGCCCGGCCCGCGCTGTCGGCCAGGCCCGCGCCGTCGCCTCAGCCCCGCGCCTCCTGCTCCAGGAACCCCGCGAGGGAGAGCGGCGGCCGTCCGGTCAGCCGCTCGACGTCGCCCGAGACGTGCTCCAGCTGTCCGGCGGCGATCGCGGAGTAGGTGCTGACCCAGGCGTCCAGCTGCCAGTCCGGTGCGTTCCACCGGCGGCGAGATGCGTACGCCTCCTCGAGGGTCTCGTCGACGAACACGGCGGGGCGGCCGGCCGCCGTCAGTGTCGCGGCGACCTCGTCGAGGGTGAGGGCCTCGGGTCCGGTCAGCTCGTAGGCGGCTCCGCGGTGCTCGGAGGGGGAGCGGAGGACCGCCGCGGCCGAGCGTGCCACGTCCTCGCGCGCGACGACGGCGGCACGGCCCGATCCCGCGGGTCCGCGGATCGCGCCGTCGTCGCCGAGCATCGCGGGCAGGAAGTCGAGGTAGAGGTTGTCGCGGAGGAACGTCCAGCCCATGCCGGAGCGGCGGATCGCGTCCTCGGTGGCCGCGTGGTCTCGGGCGAGGGTGAAGACCGCGTCGGGTGCGGCTCCGGCGAAGGAGGTGTAGACGACGTGCTCGACACCCGCGGCGGCGGCTGCGTCGACGAACGCGAGGTGCTCGGCGCGGCGCTCCTCGTTCTCGGAGGCGGAGACCATCAGGAGGAGGCGCACGCCCTCGAGCGAGTCGCCCGCGTCGGCGAAGGAGGAGCGCACCACCTCGGCCCCGGGGAGCTCGGGCGCGCGGGACGGGTCGCGGACCAGCAGGCGGAGGGCGTGACCGGCGTCGGCGAGCTCGCGCGCGACGCGACCGCCCACGGCTCCGGTGGCTCCCGTGAGGGCGATAGGGGTGCTCATCCCCCCATGATGGGCCCGATCCCTAGGCTGGGGCCATGAGCGACAACGCCCCCCTCCTCGCCATCGCCCGCTCGATCGCCGTCGAGGCGGCGCACCTCGCCCGCCAGCGGCGGCAGGACGGTGTCGAGATCGCCGCGTCGAAGTCGTCCCCGGAGGACGTGGTGACGGCCGCGGACCGGGAGGTCGAGGAGCTGATCCGCCGGCGCCTGGCCGAGGCGCGTCCGGACGACGGCTTCCTCGGCGAGGAGTCGGGGTCGGGGGGCGGCACGAGCGGGCTGACCTGGGTCGTCGATCCGATCGACGGGACCGTCAACTACCTCTACGGCATCCCCTCCTACGCGGTCAGCATCGCTGTGGTGGAGGGGGAGCCGGATCCCGCGACCTGGACCGCGCTCGCCGGCGCGGTCGTGAACGGAGCGACGGGCGAGGTGACCACGGCCAGCCGAGGCGGGGGAGCCGAGCGGGACGGAGTCGCGCTGCAGGTCTCGGCTCCCTCCTCCCTCTCGCTCGCGCTGGTCGGCACCGGCTTCGGCTACGACGCGGGCCGCCGGATGCGTCAGGGCGCCGTGGTGCAGGAGCTCCTGGGCTCGGTCCGCGACATCCGCCGCATCGGCTCGGCGGCGCTCGACCTGTGCTCGGTGGCCACCGGGCAGCTGAACGCGTACTACGAGCGGGGCCTGAACCCGTGGGACCTCGCTGCGGGCGCCCTCATCGCCGAGGAGGCGGGCGCGCGGGTCGCGGGACTCGACGGCGCGCCCTTCGGCTCCGGCCTGCTCATCGCGGCACCGGATCCTCTCTTCGCCGAGCTGGAGGATCTGCTGCGCCGCCTGCGCGCGGACGAGGTGTAACCGCTCTCCCAGGCCGGGCCGACAAGGATTCCGTGCGCCGAGAGGCGGATCGGCGCAGGATCCCGCCGGGGCTCGCCGCGCGTCGTGCCCCGATCGCGCCTGTGCGCGGCGGCCTCTGGCCGGATCCCGCCGGCCGTGGTTATCCTTTATGAATTCGTGATGTTCGCACAGGCTGCGCTCACGTAACCGAGCGGTGCCTCTCCCTGGAGGCCCGCTCGTCCCCTGCCCCCGACGGAAGACATCGATTTCGTGAGCCCCGATTCGCCCGCCCCCGCTGCCCCTGCATCGACCCCCGGCGAATCGACTCCACCCCTCTCCCGTCGCGAACTCCGCGAGCGCGAGCGCGCTCTGGCCCTCGCCTCCGACGTCTCGCTGGCGAGCGGCTCCGACGACCTCCTCGCGGCACCCACGGCGGAGCAGCTGCGCGAGGCGGAGCGCCGCGTCGCCTCGGTCCGCAACGCCCCGGCCCCCGTCCCCGCACCGCGCGCGACGCCGCTCCGGCCCGTGCGCCGGGCCCGGGTCGGCGGACTCGTCGCCCTCTCCTTCGTCGCGGCCATCGTGGCGGCGACCTCTCTGCCGGCCACATCGCTCCTGACCGCGGAGGACGTGCAGGCGCAGAGCCTCTCGACCCCCTTCGGCGCCGACGCCCGCCGCGGCGCGCAGTCGTTCGTCGCCGGCGAGGTCAGCGCCGAGACGGTCGCCCGCGACGGCTTCGGCGTGCAGGAGCGCAAGACGCAGACCAACGTCGCCGACATCGTCCGCACCTCCGACACCGGCTTCACGAACGACCCGAACGCGTCCATCCAGTGGCCCTTCGCCGTCGGCGTGCCGGTGGGCGACCGCTTCGGCTACCGCAACTGCGCGGGCTGCTCGGTGAACCACGGCGGCACCGACTTCAACCCGGGCGACGGCTCGCCCATCCAGGCGATCGCCGACGGCGTCGTGCGCACGGTCATCGACGGCGAGGGCTCGCTCGGCGTGCACGTGATCGTCGACCACGAGATCGACGGGCAGCTCGTCTCGAGCGTGTACGCGCACATGCAGCACGGCTCGGCGGCCGTGTCCGAGGGCGACCCGGTGAAGGTCGGCCAGCTGCTCGGCCTGGTGGGCACGACCGGCATGTCGACCGGCCCGCACCTGCACTTCGAGATCCGCCTCGACGGCGTGACGAAGGTCGACTCCTACCTCTGGCTCAAGGCCAACGCCGGGCGCTGACCCGGCGGCGGGACGCGGGAGTCGCCGGGCGGACCCCGCGGCCCGCTACTCCGCGCGCAGCCAGACCGTGGTGTCGGCGGGCAGCGCCGGCTCGTGCAGCTCCTCCGAGGACAGCACCACGTAGCCGACGGGCAGCTCGACCGGAGCCTCGCCGACGTTCGCGATCACCGTGACCGTTCCGTTGCGGAACGCCACGACGTCCTCCGGGTAGCCCTCGAGCCATTCGACGGCGCCGGAGCCCAGGTCCTCGGCGCGGCGCACCGCGAGCAGGGACCGGTACAGCTCGAGCGTCGAGCCCGCGACACCGCGTTGGCGGTCGCGCGCGAGCGGCGCCCAGTCGCCGGGCTGCGGCAGCCAGGAGTCGCCGGAGCCGCTGAAGCCGTACGCGGGCGCGTCCGCCTCCCACGGGATCGGCACCCGGCAGCCGTCACGGCCGTAGCGCTCGCCGCCGGTGCGGAACCAGGTCGGGTCCTGACGCGCCGAGTCCGGCAGGTCGATCGCCTCGGGGAGCCCGAGCTCCTCGCCCTGGTAGACGTAGGCGGAGCCGGGGAGCGCGAGCATGAGGGCGGTCGCGGCACGAGCGCGGCGCAGCCCCAGGACGGGGTCGGGGAGTCCGGGCGTGCGCGGGCCGATGCCGTAGCCCTGCGGGTTGTCGGACGTCAGTGCCAGGCGGCTCGCGTGGCGCACGACGTCGTGGTTCGACAGCACCCAGGTCGACGGGGCGCCGACGGCGGCGAAGGCCTCGACGGAGGAGTCGATGATGTCGCGGAGGGCGGGTGCGCTCCACGGGGTCTCGAGGTAGGCGAAGTTGAAGGCCTGGTGCATCTCGTCGGGGCGGACCCAGCGGGCGAGCTTGGAGAGCGGCTGCACCCACGCCTCGGCGCAGAGCACGCGGTCGTCCGGGTACTCGGCGAGCAGGGAGTGCCAGTCGCGGTAGATCTCGTGGACGCCGTCCTGCGCCCAGTAGGGGGCGGTGGCGGGCTCCTCGCCGTCGGCGGGAGCGACTCCGCCCATCGACCCGCTGTCGGCGGGCGGCGTGTAGTCGGGCAGCCCCTCGGCCTTGATCATCCCGTGCGCCACGTCGACGCGGAAGCCGTCGACGCCGCGGTCGAGCCAGAATCGGAGGACCTCCCGGAAGCGCTCGCGCACCCACTCGTTCGTCCAGTCGAAGTCGGGCTGCGAGGTGTCGAAGAGGTGCAGGTACCACTGGCCGGCCGAGCCGTCGGGCTCCATGACGCGGGTCCACGCGGGGCCGCCGAAGACAGACTCCCAGTTGTTCGGGGGCAGCTCGCCCGACTCGCCCCGGCCGTCGCGGAACAGGTAGCGCGCCCGCTCGGCGCTGCCCGCGGGAGCGGCGAGCGCCTCCTGGAACCAGCGGTGGGCGCTGGAGGAGTGGTTGGGGACGAGGTCGACGATGATCCGGATGCCCAGGGCGTGAGCGCGGGCGAGCATCGCGTCGAAGTCGGCGAGGGTGCCGAAGAGCGGATCGACGTCGCAGTAGTCGGCGACGTCGTAGCCCGCGTCCTTCTGCGGCGAGGTCATGAAGGGCGAGAGCCAGATCGCGTCGACGCCGAGCTCGGCGAGGCTCTCGAGGCGCGAGGCGATGCCGGGCAGGTCGCCGATGCCGTCGCCGTCCGCGTCCGCGAAGGAGCGCGGGTAGATCTGGTAGATGACGGCGGTGCGCCACCACTCGGCTCCCCGGCGGTGCTCGGCCTCGGAGTCGGGGCCGGGGGAGTTCTCGGGCGCGCCGGAGAGAGCGGAGTCCAGGGTCATGGGGTCGAGTTTATCGGGCGGCTCAGGGGCGCCGGGGGCACGCCCTCCGCCGTCCCGTACAGTCGACGGGTGATCGATGAGACGCCGGACGAGGCCCGAGCCCGACGCCGACGGGCGCTGCTGTGGGTGGTGCCGCTGCTGGTGCTGCTGGTCGGCGGCCTGGTCGCCGTCACCCTCGCGATCGGCGGATTCGCGCTGCGCAGCATGACCGGCGCCTCCGCCGTGCAGCTCGTCCTCGTCGCCTAGGCGGTCGCGGCCGGGCCGTCCTCGTCCTCGGGCGGGGGCGCGGAGGAGGTGCGCGCCCGCTCCTCGGACGCGTGCGCGGTCTCGGGCCCGGTCGCGCGGGCCTGCTCGTCGGCGCGGGTGACCGCCTCCGCGAGCTCGTCGGCGACGAGGTACCCGGGAGAGACGGCCTCGGCCCGGTAGGCCGCCCGGCCGACCATGTGCGCCGAGACGGGCACGGTCAGCAGCTGGAAGCCGATCACCAGCACGATGGTCCCCGCGGCGGCGAAGCCGGGGTTCCGGATGGCGACCGCGAGCATCACGCAGATCAGTCCGAGCACCTGCGGCTTCGTGCCCGCGTGCATCCGGGAGAGCAGGTCGTCGAACCGCATCAAGCCGATCGCGGCCAGCAGCGAGAGCAGGGCGCCGACCAGCAGCAGCACAGCGGTGAGCACGTCGAAGAACAGGTCCATGTCAGTCCTCCTCGCGGTTGGCCATGAACTTGGCGACGCTGATCGATCCGAAGACGGCGAACAGCGCGAGCCCGAGCGCGACGGGCAGGGTCCGCGCGTGGTGGTTGACCGCCATCTCGGCGCCGATCCCGCAGATGATCGTCGCGACGAGCACGTCGGCCGCGACGACCCGGTCGAGCACGGACGGACCGCGGAGGATCCGCACGAGCGCGAGCAGGCAGGCGGCGCCGAAGACCGGCACCAGGATCCAGATCAGCCAGTCGATCACCGGACCACCCCCGATCCGGCCTCGATCGGCCGATTCACGCGCTGCACGTCCTCGCGGGAGCCGATGGCCCGGACGATGCGCGCTTCCGTCCGGAGGACCGTCCGGCGCACCTCGTCGATCCGCTCGCCCTCGTCGTGGGTCACGCCGAGCACGTGCAGGTAGAGGACGTTCAGCTGCGGGTCCACGTCGATCACCAGGGAGCCGGGGACGAGCGAGACGGCCTCCGTCGTCCAGACGAGCATCCCCTCGGAGCGGCTGCGCAGGTGCACGGCGACGATGGCGTTGTGCACCGGGACCGGCAGGGTCAGGATCTGCCAGGACACCCGCACCGAGGCCACCGCGATGTCGGCCAGCAGGCGCAGGAGGAAGAGGAGCACGAACCACGGGTTGATGCGGTTCGAGAACTCGACCGGCGGCAGGTAGAACACCCGGGTGATCAGCAGGGCGACCAGGAAGCCGGTGACGATCGACAGCACCGAGACGTCGTCCCAGAGCAGCACCCAGATCCCGACGAGGGTCACGAACATCGCGACGCGGTTCCAGATGTCGACGCGGCGGCGGGGGCTCATCGCGGCCCCTCCTCTCCGAAGGACGAGTCGCGGTAGACGGTCGCGATGTAGGTCGCGGGGTCGGCGACCGCGCTCGCCGCTCGCTCGCTCGCGTCGTAGAGGGGACCGGCGCCGACGGTCAGCACGACGCCGACGACGACCATCCCCGCGGTGGCGAGCACCATCATGGGCGGCGAGTGGCGGGTGCGGATGCTGCCCGTGTCGTCGGGGTCCTCCTGCAGCTGGTCGATCAGGGGCGACTCGTAGCCGGGCACCTCCTCCTGCCGGCGCCAGAAGACCATGTTCCAGACGCGCGCGACGGCGTAGAGGGTCAGGAGCGAGGTGACGGCTCCGGCGGCGATGACGGCCCAGATCAGCCACGACGGCTGGTCGACGGCCGCCTCCGTGCCGGCGACGAAGAGCCCCACCTTGCCGAGGAAGCCGGTGAACGGCGGGATCCCGCCGAGGTTCATCGCGGGGATGAAGTAGAGCAGCGCCAGCAGCGGCGAGGCCTTGAGCAGCCCGCCGAGGCGCAGGATCGAGGTGGTGCCGCCGACGCGCTCGATCAGGCCGGTCGCGAGGAAGAGCGTCGTCTGCACCGTGATGTGGTGGATGACGTAGAAGATCGTCGCCGCGTAGCCGGCCGGGGTGCCCACGGCGATCCCGAAGACCATGTAGCCGATGTGCGAGACCAGCGTGAAGGACAGCATCCGCTTGATGTCGGCCTGCGCGACGGCGCCGAGGATGCCGACGATCAGCGTCAGCAGCGCCACCACCAGCAGCACCTCGCTCAGCCTCCCGCCGGGGAAGAGCAGGGTCTCGGTGCGGATCAGCGCGTACACGCCGACCTTGGTGAGGAGTCCGGCGAAGACGGCGGTGACCGGCGCCGGAGCCGTGGGGTACGAGTCCGGGAGCCAGAACGACAGGGGGAACACGGCCGCCTTGATCCCGAAGCCGAGCAGCAGCACCACGTGGAGCACCAGCTGCACGTCGGCGGGGAGCTCGGCGATGCGGATCGAGAGCTGCGCCATGTTGACCGTGCCGGTGGCGCCGTAGAGCAGGCCGATGGCCGAGAGGAAGAACACGCTCGAGACCAGGCTGACGACCACGTAGGTCGTGCCGGCGCGGATCCGCGGCGCGGTGCCGCCCAGGGTGATCAGCACGTAGCTCGCGGCCAGCAGGATCTCGAAGCCGACGTAGAGGTTGAAGAGGTCGCCCGCGACGAAGGCGTTGAGGATGCCCGCCGAAAGGATCAGGTAGGTCGGGTGGAAGATCGTGACCGGCGTCTCGCGGTTGCCGTCGACGAGGCCCTGGCCGACCGAGAACAGCAGGACGCCCAGCAGGGTGATCGAGGTGATCACGAGCATCAGCGCGGCGAGCGGATCGACGACCAGCACGATGCCCCACGGCGGCTCCCAGCCGCCCACGTAGACGGCGCTGCCGCCTCCGTCGCCGGTGAGGACCAGCACGAGCATCACCGAGGAGATCACCAGAACGCTCGAGAGCGTCACGATGTTCACGGTGATCTGCGCGCGCCGGTGGCGTCCGAGGATCAGCGCGACGGCCGCTCCCAGGAGGGGGAGGGTGACGACGAGCGGGATCAGGGCGTTCATCGGTCCTCCTTCCTGTCGTCGGTCATGGCGCTCTCCCCGTGCTTGGCGGCGGTGCCCTCGTCGCTGGACTCGAGCAGGACGTCGAGCGCCCGGTCGTCGGCGGTGGTCTGGGCCGAGATGCCCGCCGCGTCCTCGCGGACGGAGGCGTCGGTCTCGTCGTCCTCCACCTGGTCGGCGTTGGCGAGGCGCCAGCGCCGGTAGATCATCGCGAGGAGGAAGGCGGACACCCCGAAGGTGATCACGATCGCGGTGAGGATCAGCGCCTGCGGCAGCGGGTCGGCCATCTCGGCGGCGATCTGCTCGTAGGAGCGCCCGTCGTCGGTGACGAACGGCGCGATGCCCGAGCGGCCGGCCATCAGCAGGATGAGGATGTTGGTCGCGTTCCCGACGAGCAGGAACCCGATCAGGATGCGGGTGAGGCTGCGCTCGAGCATCTGGTAGACGCCCGCCGCGTACATCACCGCCATCACGACGACGAGGACGAGGGTGATGCTCATGCGCCGTCCCCCCTGCCCGGTCCGCCGACGACCGTGGAGCCGGTGGGGAGCGAGGTCTCGAGCCCGTCGACCGTGCCCTGGCCGGGGCCGGGGGTGCTGTCCGTCGAGTGCGTGACGCCGTCGCCCGAGGGGGAGCCCTGCTCGGCCTCCTCGCCGTGGCGGTCGACCTCGCCGCCGAGGCTGCGGAGGATGTCGAGGGCGAGGCCGATCACGATCAGGTACACCCCGATGTCGAAGAGGGTGGACGTGCCCAGGTGGAGCTCGCCCAGCACCGGCACCTCGAGGTCGAGCCAGCTCGACTCGAGGACCTCGAGGCCGAAGGCGAGGGAGGAGACGGCCGTGCCGACGGCGAAGAAGAGGCCGAGTCCGAGGACCTTGCCCGCGTCGATCGGCGCGGCCTCGCCGAGCTCGAAGCGGCCGCCGGCGAGGTAGCGCGCGACGAGGGCGAGACCGGCGAGCAGGCCGCCCGCGAAGCCTCCGCCCGGGGTGTTGTGTCCGGTGAAGAGCAGGTAGACCGACACGATCATCGCGGGGTGGAAGAGCAGGCGCACCAGCACCTCGAGCACGATCGAGCGGTTCTCCGGCCGGAGCGTGCGCCCGGCGACGAGCCAGGAGCCGCGGTCGCCGTCGCGCTCGGCGTCGGCGGAGGAGGTGGTCAGGTCCATCGCGCGCTCGCGGCGGTCGTCGGCGCTCTGCGACTCGAGGCGGGGAGCGCCTCCGGCCCGGCTGGAGAGGAAGATCAGGCTCGCGACGCCGGTGGCGACCACGACGAGGACCGAGATCTCGCCCATCGTGTCCCAGGCGCGGATGTCGACGAGCAGGACGTTGACGATGTTGCGGCCCTTGCCCTCCTCGTAGGCGAGGCGGGGCAGCTCGGCCGAGATCGGCGTCGCGGTCCGGGCGCCGAGGGCGATGGTGGCGGCGAGGGCCATGACCGCTCCGACCGCGATGCCGATGACGGCGCGCAGGCGCTTGCGCATCGGCTGGTGCTTCGCGGCGATGCGGGTCGGGAGGCGGCGCAGCACCAGGACGAAGACCACGAGGGTCACCGTCTCGATGAGCGCCTGGGTGAGGGCGAGGTCTGGTGCACCCTGCAGGGCGAAGAGGGCCACCATCCCGTAGCCGGTGGCGCCGGCCAGCAGCACGGCGGCGACGCGGTTGCGGGCGATCGCGCACAGCACCGCCGCGAGGATCATCACGGCCGCGACCGCGAGCTGGCCCGGGCTGTCCCAGAAGACGAGATCGCCCGGCCAGGTGCGGTTGAGGGCGGCCGCACCGCCGACGCCGAGGACGAAGACCGCGAAGATCACCGTCAGGTAGCGGGGGAGCGAGCCGCGCTGGACGGACTCGGTGACCGTGCTGGCGACACGGTCGAGCCAGCGGACGGTGGCCCAGTAGCCCTCGGCGGAGTCGATCCGGTTGGGCAGCATCGACTGGGCGCGCGCGACGGCGACGCGCTTGGCGAAGAGCAGGAGTCCGACGGCGATCACGAGGGCGCTGAGTGCCAGCGCGGGCTCGAAGCCGTGCCAGAGCGCGAGGTGGTAGCCGCCGTGGTCGGAGGCCTCCGCGGCGGCGGCGAGCTCCGGGTCAGCGTCCGGGGCGGCGTAGGGGAGGGTGTCCGCGTAGACGGCGACGAGCGGGTCGAGCACGGAGGCGGCGATCCCGCCGATCACGCTGGCGGCGGCCAGCAGCACCGGGGCGGCGGTGAAGGTCCACGGCTCGGCGTGCAGGTGCGTGTCCTCGAGCCCCTTCTTCCGGGCGAAGGCGCCCCAGAAGAAGCGCGCGGAGTAGGCCACGGTGAGGATCGAGCCGAGGACGAGGCCGACCAGCGCGACCCAGGCCCAGAACGAGCCCTGCTCGATCGCCGAGATCAGGCTCGTGAACACGGCCTCCTTGGCGACGAAGCCCAGCAGCGGCGGGATGCCCGCCATCGACAGCACGCCGACGAGGGCGGCGCCCGCGAGCACCGGCGCCTGCCGTCCCAGGCCGCTGAGCTTGCGGAGGTCGCGCGTGCCGGCGCGGTGGTCGACGATGCCGACGGTGAGGAAGAGCAGCGCCTTGAAGAGGGCGTGGGCGACGAGCAGGGTCAGTCCGGCCAGCGCGGCGTCGCGCGAGCCGAAGCCGACGGCGACGGTCAGGAAGCCGAGCTGGCTGACGGTGCCGTAGGCCAGCACGAGCTTGAGGTCGTACTGCCGGAGCGAGCGCCAGCCGCCGACGAGCATGGTCCAGACTCCGACGCTCACCACCACGGGCAGCCAGACGGAGTCGTCGGCGAAGCCCGGCGCGAGGCGCGCGACGAGGTAGATGCCCGCCTTCACCATCGCGGCGGCGTGCAGGTAGGCGCTGACCGGCGTGGGAGCGGCCATCGCGGCCGGCAACCAGAAGTGGAACGGCACCAGGGCGGACTTCGAGAACGCGCCGAGCAGTACGAGCACCAGCGCCGTCGACACGATCGGGCCGGAGGGGGCGGCGGCGACGATCCCGGAGAGGCTGGTGGTACCGGCCTGCACGATCAGGACGATGATCCCGACCAGCATCGCCAGCCCGCCGAGAGTCGTGACCAGGAGCGCCTGGAGCCCGGCACCCCGGCTCTCCTTGCGCCCGCTGTAGTGGCCGATGAGGAGGTAGGAGAGGACGCTCGTCGCCTCCCAGAAGACGAAGAGGATGATCACGTCGTCGGCCGTGACCAGCCCGTACATCACTCCGGCGAACGCGGACAGGAGCGCTGCGAACCGGCCCAGCGAGGGCTCGTCGCGGCTGAAGTACGTCGCGCAGTAGGCGAGGACCAGGGCGCCGACTCCGCTGACCACGAGGGCGAGGACGATCGAGAGCGCGTCCAGGCGGAAGGAGAGGGCGATGTCGAGCGCGGGGATCCACGGCACGGACTCGCGGATCTCGCCGCCGTCGAGGATCGTCGGCAGGGCGGTCGCGGTGGCGACGAAGCTCGCGGCCGGGATCAGCGCCAGCGCGTAGAACGTCTTCGGCCCGAACCGGTCCACCAGCCAGGGGGTCACCACGGCGATCGCGAACGAGATCACGAGGATGAGGAGCATCACATGTTCCTCCCAAGGTGTACCCAGCGCATAAGTCGGTCAAGAATATCGGAGCGCCCTCCCGCGGAACCTGAGTGCGCGGAGGCTTGACGGCCCCGTCGTGATCCGCCAGGGCCCTACCGTGGGGAGCATGGCCCGCTCGCTCCTCCCCGACCAGCTCTGCCGACTCCGCGTCCACGACCTCGCGACGGGGGAGTCGACGACCGTCTTCGAGTCCGACTCCGTCCTCGTGGAGGCGCCGAACTGGACTCCGGACGGCTCCGCCCTGATCGTGAACGGCGACGGCGGCCTCTTCCGACTGCCGCTCGAGGGGACGCCCGTGCTCGAGCCGATCCCGCTCGACGGGGTGCCTGCCGAGCTCAACAACGACCACGTGCTCGCCGCGTCCGGCGGGCTCGCCTACGTCTCGGCGCGCGACGGGCACCTGTACGCGGTCGAGCTCGACGGCTCCGCCCCCGCCCGCCGCCTGACCGCCGAGCGCGAGGGCGCGCGCTTCAAGCACTACCTGCACGGCGTCTCGCCCGACGGCGCGACCCTCGCGCTGATCGGCGGCGGCGACGCCTCCGGGCGGTGGCGGACCGACGTGTACACGATGCCGGCCGGAGGAGGCGCGCTCACCGCCCTGACCGACGACGAGCCGGCGGACGACGGCGTCGACGCCTCGGCCGACGGCCGCACCCTCGTCTTCAACTCCGAGCGGGCCGGAGGAGGTGCGCAGCTGTTCCGGATCGGCCTCGACGGCTCCGCGCTCTCCCGCCTGGTCGAGTCGGACACGGTCGACTGGTTCCCGCACGAGTCGCCCGACGGCGCGCACCTGCTCTACCTCGCCTATCCGGAGGGGACAGCCGGGCACCCCGAGAACGTCGACGTCGAGCTGCGGCTGCTCGACCTCCCCGGGCGCGCGACGCTCGAGCCCGGCCGCGTGCTGGAGCGCCTCCACGGCGGGCAGGGGACGATCAACGTCTCCGGCTGGGCGCCGGACTCGACGCGCTTCGCCTACGCCGACTACCCGCGGCGCTGAGAGCCTGAGTCCTTGCCGCGCATGCGCGGGAGGGGGATCGATCACGGCGGGGAGCGGGTCTTGAATCGGGGGATGAGCATCGACAGCGCAGCATCCTCCTCCGTCACCCGCTCGCCGCTCGGCGACTCCGGCATCGACGTCTTCCCGCTCTCGCTCGGCGGCAACGTCTTCGGCTGGACCGCGGGGCGGCAGACCTCCTTCGACGTCCTCGACGGCTACACGGCTGCGGGCGGCGACTTCATCGACACCGCCGACGCCTACTCCGCCTGGGTCCCGGGCAACACGGGCGGCGAGTCCGAGACGATCATCGGCGAGTGGCTCGCGCAGCGCTCGGGGGACCGGGACGACGTGGTGATCGCGACGAAGGCTGGCCGCCACCCGCAGTTCACCGGCCTCGCGCCCGACATCGTGCGCGCGGCCGCCCGCGCCTCCCTCGAGCGCCTCGCGACCGACCGGATCGACCTCTACTACGCCCACTTCGACGACGAGGCCGTGCCGATGGCCGACATCGCCGCCGTGTTCTCGGAGCTCGTGGACCAGGGCCTGGTCCGCGCGATCGGAGTGTCGAACTTCAGCGCCGAGCGCGTCGCGGAGTGGCTGCGCATCGCGGGCGAGGAGGGCCTGCACGCGCCCGTCGCGCTGCAGCCGCACTACAACCTCGTGGAGCGCGGGATCGAGGCCGACCTGCTGCCCCTCGCCCGCGAGGCGGGGCTGGCCGTCGTCCCCTACTCCGCCCTGGCGTCGGGCTTCCTGACCGGCAAGTACCGCGACGGATCGACGCCCGAGGGCCCGCGCGCCGACGGTGCCTCCCGCTACCTCGACGGTCGCGGCCGCCGGGTGCTGGCGGCGCTCGATGCGGCGGCGGAGGCGCACGGCGCCGAGGTGGCGACGGTGGCGCTCGCCTGGCTCCGCTCGCAGCCCGGAGTGGTCGCGCCGATCGCCAGCGCCCGCGTGATGGAGCAGCTGCCGGCGCTGATCGCCTCGGCCTCCCTCGAGCTGAGCGCCGAGGAGCTCGCCGCGCTCGACGAGGCGAGCCGGGCGTAGCCGCAGACGGGCGGCCGCGGGGGCGCGCCCCCCGCGGTCATCGACGCTCCGCGGAGGTGCTATCGTCTAACGGTGCCAAATCGCGGGCACGCCCCGAGAGGGGCTGTCAGACCCGCAGGTGCGCCCCCTTAGCTCATTGGTAGAGCACTTCCTTGGTAAGGAAGAGGTAGTGGGTCCGATTCCCACAGGGGGCTCCGTTCCCCGCAGGCCAGACCTGCGAAGAACGCGCGGCGGGGTAGCTCAGGTGGTTAGAGCACACGGCTCATAATCGTGGTGTCGCGGGTTCAAGTCCCGCTCCCGCTACAGCGAGAAGGCCCCGGTTCGCGCGTCGAACCGGGGCCTTCGGCGTTCCTGTCGCGCTCCGCTGCGGTCGGCTCCGGAGCGGAGCGCCGTGATCGTGCCGCCGGGCCGGACTCTCAGAGCCAGCCGTTGCGCTCCGCGATCCGGAGGGCGTCGGCCCGGTTGCGGGCGCCCGTCTTGCCGATCACCGCCGAGAGGTGGTTCCGCACGGTCCCCGGCGAGAGGTGCAGCATCCGGGCGAGATCGGCGATCGAGCCTCCGGTGCGCGCGGCGGCGAGCACGTCGGCCTCCCGGTCGGTCAGGGGCGTGCCTCCCTGCGCCAGCGACTCCGCAGCGAGCGCGGGATCGACCACGCGCAGCCCCTGCCCGACCCTCCGCACGGCGTCCGCCAGCTGAGCCGAGGGCGTGTCCTTGACCACGAAGCCCGACGCCCCCGCCTGCATCGCGCGGCTGAGGTAGCCGGGACGGCCGAAGGTCGTCACGATCAGCACGCGGCAGGCCGGCAGCGCCTCGCGGAGGAGCGCGGCGGCGGCGATCCCGTCCAGCCCCGGCATCTCGATGTCCAGCAGCGCGACGTCCGGCGTCGAGGCGAGCGCCGCGGCGACCACCTCGTCCCCGCGGCCGACCTCCGCCACCACGTCGATGTCGGACTCCAGCGAGAGCAGGGCGGCGAGTGCGCCCCGCACCAGCGCCTGGTCGTCGGCGATCAGGAGGCGCAGAGCGCTCACCGTCCGCCTCCGGGGAGGGTAGCCGCCAGGCGGAAGCCCCCGAGCTCGCTCGTCCCGACCGAGAGCCGGCCGCCCGCTGCCTCGACCCGCTCGCGGAGCCCGGCCAGTCCGGTCGAACCCGCTGCTCCCGGCTGCGGTCCCACTCCGTCGTCCGCGATCTCGACCTCGCAGGCGGTGAGGCGGATCCGGCAGCGCGAGGCGCTCGAATGGCGGACGACGTTCGTCGCTCCTTCGCGGATCACCCACCCCACCAGCTCGCGATGCTGCGGGAGCACGGTGTCGGTGGAGGAGGGCAGGTCGGCGGAGATCCCCGCCGCGGCGAGAGCGCCGCGCGCGGCGGCCAGCGCTCCGCTCGCGGTCGTGGCCCGGAAGCCGGACACGGTCGCGCGGACGTCGGCGAGAGCGCCCCGCGCGAGCGACTCCACGTCCGCGATCTCGGCCCGCGCCCGCTCCGGGTCGGCGTCGAGGAGGCGCCCGGCCAGCTCCGACTTCACGGTGATCACCGTCAGCGAATGGCCCAGGATGTCGTGGATGTCGCGGGCGACCCGGCTCCGCTCGCGCTCGGCCGTCAGGACCTCCAGCTCGGCGCGGGTGTCGCGGAGCTGGTTGACGGTGGCGATCGTGCGCGCGAAGGTGGCCATCATCAGGGAGATGGAGAGGATGATCACCGGCACCACGAAGGCGGTCTCGGTGACGCCGTCGCTCTCGAGGCGGACGGCGAGCGTCACGGAGGCGAGGGCTCCGATCAGGGTGGCCGTGAGGCGCCAGGTGAACACGCACATGCCGACCAGGACTCCGACGTAGGTCCAGAGCCCCGTCACGTCCCGCCCGAGCCAGGGGAGGAGGGTGAAGGAGAAGGCGAGCAGTCCGAGGCAGATCAGCAGCCGGCCCCGCGTCGCGAGGGTCCAGGCGAGCGGCGGTGCGACGAGGAATCCGGCGCTGAAAGCGGCGATGAGGGCGACGCCGACGACGCGGCGGGGCCACTCCGGATCGTCGAGGACCGACGGCACGGTCGAGTACACCCAGAAGAGCGAGAAGACCGCTCCCGCGTACCAGCGCAGCGCACGCGGGGTCCAGAGAGCCGTGCGCAGGGTCGCTCCCGGGTCGGCGCCCGCCGCGGCCGGGCGGATCGGCCACCCTGTCTCGCCGTGCCCGGAGGCGGTGGTGCTGCTCACGCGCTCACCCTAGGACGGAGCCGACCGCGGTGGCGCATCCGTCACACCCGCTTCGTGTCGCGGCGGAAGAAGAACACCGTCCCGCCGAGGAGCAGACCGAGCCACACGAGTGCGTCGACCAGAGCGCCGAGGTCGAACCCCTCGCCGGTCAGCGGCGCTCGCGCGAGCTCGCTGATCCCGTAGACCGGCGTCAGGGCGGCGATGCTCTGCAGGAATCCGGGCATGCTGCTCACCGGGTAGAAGAGGCCGCCCAGGAACGCGAGGACCACGATGACCAGGCTCGTGATCTGTGCCGCGTTCTCGCCCGGCACCATGTAGCCCACCATGAGGCCGAGCGTCGTGAAGACGGCGCTCGCGAGCAGCCAGCCCGTCAGTCCGGTCGCGACCCACTGCACCGCCGAGAGCTCGATGCCGCTGGCGGCGCCGACCGCATAGGTGGCGACGACGGCGAGCAGGCCCAGCGCCATCCCGGCGATCATCTTGATCAGAACGTTGACCACGGGGTTCAGCGGGGTGAGCCGCAGCTGCCGGCTCCAGCCCTGCGCGCGCTCCACGGCGACGGCCGCCCCGGTCTGCGTGGCCGACATCATCGCTCCGTACATCGCCATCGACACCATGATGAAGGCCGCGATCGAGACGCCGCCCGCCGCGATCGGAGTCGCGGTCAGCGGCTCGTCGCGGAGCGGGTACCCGACGATGAAGAACATCAGGACCGGGAAGAGGAGGGTGAAGAAGAGGGTCCGCCGGTTCCGCAGCCGCCGCAGGATCTCGATGCGCAGGTAGGTCGTGGTGAAGCCGCCGAGCGCCGGCGAGCGGCGGTCGAGGCGGACGCGGTCGGCGGCGGGGGTCGTGGCGGTCATGCGGAGGCTCCTTCGGAGGTGAGGGCGAGGAAGACGCTCTCGAGGTTCTGGGCGGTGATCTCGACGTCGCGGGCACCGGTGCGGGTGAGCAGGTGGCGGGCGAGGGCGTCGGAGTCGTCGGTGTGCACCGTGATCCGGTCGCCCTGGGCCTCGACGCTGGAGACCTGGGGGAGCGCGGCGAGGGCGGCGAGGTCGGCGCCGGGCAGGGTCGCGTGGACGATCCGGCCGGAGACGAGGTTCTTGATGCTGCTCGTGGTCCCGTCGGCGACGATCCGGCCTCGGCTCATCAGGACGATGCGGTCGGCGTACTCGTCCGCCTCCTCGAGGTAGTGCGTGGCGAAGAGGACGGTGCGCCCGCGCGCCGCGTCGGTGCGGATGGCCTGCCAGAACGCGCGGCGCCCCTCGACGTCCATGCCGGTGGTCGGCTCGTCGAGCAGGAGCAGGCCGGGGTCCGACAGCAGCGCCATCGCGAACCGGAGCCGCTGCTGCTGACCGCCGGAGCACAGTCCCACGCGGCGGGAGGCGAGGTCGGCGATCCCCGCGCGCTCCAGCACCTCGTCGATCGGCCGGGTGTCCGCGAAGAGGCTCGCGGTCAGCTCCAGTGTCTCGTGGACGCTGAGGTCCTTCAGCAGGCCGCCGGTCTGCAGGACGGCCGAGACGAGCCCGTGCGCGATCGCCGTGCGCGGCGAGCGTCCGAACACCGTGACCTCGCCGGTGTCAGGGGCCGAGAGGCCCAGGAGCATGTCGAGGGTCGTGGTCTTGCCCGCGCCGTTGGGACCGAGGAAGGCGACGATCTCGCCGGGCCGGACGGTGAGGTCCACTCCGGCGACGGCGGCGACGGAGCCGAAGCTCTTGGTGAGGGCGGTCGCCTGCACGGCGAGGTCGGTCGAGGTCATGCCCTCAGCCTGTCGAGAGGGTCGCCGCAGTGCCTCGCTCCTCTGTCACCGAGGTGCCGTGACATCCGTCACCCCCGCTCCGGCTCCGGAGCGGGGCGGGCCGCGCCCGCTGCCGGGCGAGGTCTCAGACCGCGCAGCCCGCGAAGAGCACGTCGTCCGAGGAGACCAGGTCCTCCAGGGTCAGCAGGCGGTCGAGGTCGTGGCCGGCGGCCAGGGCGTTGGCGCGCTCCGGTGCGGTCTGGGGGGCGAGGCGCCCCTCCATCACCCCGCCGAGGGCGCGGACGGCGCACGCGGCGACCACTCCCTCCGGGGTGCCGCCGATGCCGAGGACGAGGTCGACGCGGCCCGCGGGATCGGCCGCCTCGATCGCGACCGACACGTCGCCCTCGCCGCGCAGCTCGAGCGCGACCCCGGCCGCGCGCAGAGCCGCGATGAGCCCGGAGTGACGCGGCTTGTCGAGCACGACGACGACCAGCTCCGCGACGGGCTTCCCGAGCGCCGCCGCCAGCCGTGCGGCGTTCTCGGCGGGAGGGAGGTCGAGCGAGACGGCGCCCCGGCCCGCTGCAGAGCAGACCAGCTTGTCCATGTAGAACACGTTGCGCGGGTCGAACAGCGTGCCGCGCGGGGCGAGCGCGATCACGCTCACCGAGCCGGGGAGCCCCTCCGCCGTGAGTCGGGTGCCGTCGAGCGGATCGACCGCCACGTCGCAGGAGGGAGCGGAGGCGCGGCCGAGGCGCTCGCCGTTCGCGAGCATCGGGGCCTCGTCCTTCTCGCCCTCGCCGATCACGACGACGCCGTCGAACGGAGCGTCGGCCAGCACGGCGCGCATCGCCGCGACCGACGCCTCGTCCGCCGCGATCTTGTCGCCGCGCCCGTACCAGCCGCGCGCCGCCTCGGCCGCCGCGCGCACGGCGGCGGCCACCGCCTCCTGCAGCTCGGCCGGGTAGGCGGGCGACGCGATCAGCCGCAGGCCGCTCATGCGCGCGCGGGCTGAGCGGTCGCGGTGCGGACCAGCCGCTCCAGGGTGCGCAGGCCGTCGGAGGAGAGCACCGACTCCAGGTGCCCCTGCACCGACGCGACGTGCTCGCCGCGGAGGGCGTTGACCACTCCCGTCTCCGGGTCGACCGACACCTCGAGCCCCAGCCGGGGCGTGCGCGCGACGCCGGGGGCGACGGAGGAGAAGGTGTTGTAGAAGCCGATCGCGGCGTCCTCGCCGAACACGTCCACCGCCAGGCGCACGCCCTGGCGGGGCGCGGGCAGCGGCTCGACCGGGAGGCCCGCCAGCAGCGACAGCATCTGGTGGCTGAGGCAGACGGCGAGCATCGGCCGCTCGGCCTCGAGCCGCGCGGTCATCAGCGAGCGCAGGTGCGCGATCCGCGGCTCGGAGTCGTCGCGGGGGTCGCCCGGGCCCGGGCCGAAGACGACGAGGTCGTCGCTCAGCACGTCGGCGACCTCCGACCAGCGCTCGACCCGGGCGTCCATCCCGAGGTGGCGCAGCTGGTGGGCGAGCATCGTCGTGAACTGGTCCTCGTTGTCGACGATCAGCGCGGTGTGCCCGGCGAGGCCGGCGATGTGCTCGGGACCCTGGGGTCGGAGCCAGAACGAGGCGAGCCGCTCGTTGCGCGCCTCGAGCGCCTCCTGCACGCCCGGCTGCGCGTTCAGGTCGAGGGCCGGCGGCACCTCGCGGTGCGGCAGCAGGCCCAGGGCGGAGAGGACGCCCGACGCCTTCGCCCGCGTCTCGGCGACCTCGCCCTCGGGGGTGGAGTGGCGCACGAGCGTCGCGCCGGCCGGCACGGTGAGGCGGCCGTCCGCGCGGAGGTAGGCGGTGCGGATGAGGATGGGGGCGTCGACCGTGTAGCCGTGCTCCTCCGGCTCGAAGAGGGCGAGCACGCCGGAGTAGTAGCCGCGCGGCTCCTTCTCGTACTCGGCGATCACGGCGCACGCGTTCTCCATCGGCGAGCCGGTGACCGTGGGCGCGAACATCGTCAGCCGCAGGACCTCGCGCACGTCGAGTCCGGTGCGGCCCTCGAGCAGGTACTCGGTGTGGCTGAGCCGCGACATCTGCTTGAGGAACGGCCCGAGGATGCGGCCGCCGTCCGGGCAGACCGCGCTCATCATCTTCATCTCCTCGTCCACGACCATGAAGAGCTCCTCGCTCTCCTTGACGTCGGCGAGGAACGCGAGCACCTCCTCCCCGGTGGGTCCGGCCGCGGGGTGGCGGAAGGTGCCGCTGATCGGGTTCATCATGGCGACGCCGTCGCGCACCGAGACGTGGCGCTCGGGGGTCGCGCCGACGGCGGTGACCGTCTGCGCGCCGTCGACGCCGGGGGTGTGGATCGCGAAGGTCCAGTACGCGCCGGACTCGTCGGTGAGCAGGCGGCGGAACCAGGCCAGGACCGCCTCGACGGGCGGCGCGTCGGTCTGCGCGACGAAGGCGCGGTTGATGACGAAGTTGGCGCCCTCGCCGCGGCCGATCTCGTCCTCGATCACCCGGCGGACGATGTCGGCGTACTCGTCGTCCGGCACGTCGAAGCCGCGCTCCTCGACCGGGATCTCCCGCTCGGGCAGGAGCCGCAGCACCTCGGCCAGGGGGACGCTCTCGCGCTCGCGCACCACGAGGTTGCGCAGCGGGGCTCCGTCGTCCTTCGCCGCGAAGCCGCGCTCGCGCACCTGCCGGTAGGGCACGAGGGTCAGCACGTCGTCGCCGTCGAGCGGGATGTCGGCCAGGCCCTCGACGTCGAGCACGTCGCCCGTGAACACGTCGACGGCGTCGCGGCCCTGGCGGAGGACCACCGCGAACGGCAGCGTCCCGTCGGAGGCGAGGATGCGGGAGAGGAGCGAAGTCATCGTGGTCCTTGAATCGGGTCGTGCCCCACCCGGGCCCTGACATGCAGAACGACCGCCCGGAGGAGGCGGTCGCGTGCGAGGGGTCTGCGCGTCGGTCCGCCTAGGAGGCGGGCCACCAGGGGCTTCGGATCGACGTGCGCACGCGGCGAGTCTAGGGGAGAGCCGGGCGGCGGCCAAGCGGTGTCAGGCGGCCGGCCGCTCGGTCGGCTCGCCCCGCAGGGTCCGGAGCAGGAGGGTCGCGCCGGCCGTCGCGGCGGGGGTGGCGACGACCGCGCCCCCGGGGACGAGGAACGCCAGGTAGACGGCGATGCCGAAGCCGAGCGAGACCGCGCGGTGCTCGCCGAGGAGGCGGCGGCGGTCGCGGAGGGAGAGCCCCCGGGCGTCGCCCGCGAACCCGGTCAGCTCGAGCGCGAGGGCCCTCCCGCCGACCAGGGCGCCCGCGACGAGGCCGACGATCGAGCCGACCAGCGGCACCAGGCCCAGCAGCACCAGGACCACGCCGATCCCGAGGGAGGTGGCGACCAGCACGGCGGAGTCGCGGAGGCCGCGGCCGACCCCCTGCCAGAAGGTGCTCTCGCGCTCGTCGGGCACGCCGCCGAGGTCGTCCTCGACCCGCCGCCAGATCCGCTCGTAGAAGGGGTCGCCGACCAGCAGGGTCACCGCGGCGAAGAGGACCACGCCGAGGGCGAGCACGGCGCCGACCACCGCGATCGAGAGCACCAGGCGGACGGTGGCAGCCGTGCCCTCGTCCCAGCCGCCGGCGAACGGGGTGAGCGCGGTCACCGCGTCCTGCACCCGCGTGAGCGCCAGGACCAGCACGCCGACGAAGACCAGGCCGACGATCAGGGGCGGGATCGCGCCGAGGAGCATCGCCCGCGGCGAGCGGACCCAGGTGCGGAAGCCGCGGAGGAAGAGCCGGGCACCGAGGCCGAGATCGCGGAGGACGCTCATCCCCCGATCCTCGCAGGTGGGCCCGGGCCGGCGGTCCTGCAGAACACTCGGCCGCACGGGGCGCGGAGCCTCAGACCCGCTCGAACGGAGCGAGCAGCCCCGCCATCGCCTTCGTCCGCGGCACGGCGTACTCGTCGCGCCGCGAGGTGCTGACGCCCATCGCGACCAGCCCCTCCACCAGGCGCACCGCCGAGGCGACGCCGTCGATCACGGGCACGCCCAGCTCCCGCGAGAGGTCGCGGCACAGGTCGGCCATGCCCGCGCAGCCCAGAACGATCGAGTCGGACCCGTCGACGGCCAGCGCTTCGGCGCACTCCGCCAGGATCGCGCGGCGGGCGTCGGAGCGGGGGTCGTCGAGCTCGAGCACCGGGATGTCGCAGGCGCGCACCTGGCGGCAGGCGTCGCCGAACCCGGCGCGGCGGGCGATGTCCCAGGCGCGGCCGCTCGTGCGCGAGAGCGTGGTGACCACGCTGAAGCCCCGGCCGACGAGCGCGGCCATGTGCATGGCGGCCTCGGCGATCCCCACGACCGGGCCGCTCGCGATCTCGCGCGCGGCGTCGACACCCGGGTCGCCGAAGCACGCGATGACCGCGCCGTCGCTGCCGGCCGCCTCCGCCCGGGCGATCTCGTGCAGGACGCCGGGCACGGCGAGCGCCTCGTCGTAGTGGCTCTCGATCGACGCCGGACCCATCGGCGGGGTGACGGCCGTGATCTCGGTGCCGAGCGAGGCGACGGAGCGGGCGGCCGCGCCGATCGCCGCGGTCATCGCGGTGCTGGTGTTCGGGTTGACGACGGTGATGCGCATGGTGGTTCCTCGGTTCGGGTGCCGGGAGGGGGAGGGACCCGCCCGGCCGCCGGCCCGCGGGATGCGGAGCGGCCGGGGCGGATCCCTCCTCCGTGACGGCCGGATCAGACGGTCGAGCCGTCGCTGACGTGCTCGAGGTCCTCGTCGAGGCGCCCGATCCGCGGCGCGCGCCGCTCGAGCACGGCCATCGCGACGAATCCGAGCCCGCAGCCGAGGAACCAGCTGTAGTCGCCGAGCCAGGTGAACTCCGCGCCTCCCGCCTCCGCGATCCAGCGCGGCACGAGCACCGAGGCGACGGAGGGGACTCCGCCGATCACGGTCGCCCAGACGGCGTTGGGGTTGAAGCCGCGCGAGAACCAGTAGCGGCCCTTCTCGCTCATCGTGTAGAGGTCGTCCACCCAGACGCGCTGGCGGCTGATCAGGTAGTAGCCCGCGATGAGGACGCCGAACAGCGGTCCGATCAGCGCGCCGAGGATGCCGAGCGTGTAGTGGATGGCGGTGTCGTTCGAGTACCAGTTCCACGGGGTGAGCAGCACCGAGCCGACGGCGGCGATCATGCCGCCCATCCGCCAGCTGATCTTCTTCGGGTTGACGTTCGAGAAGTCGAACGCGGGGGAGATGAAGTTGGCGACGATGTTGATGCCGATCGTCGCGATGACGAAGGTGAGCCCGCCGAGGAGCACGGCGAACCAGGTGTCGATCCGCTCGACGGTCTCGATCGGGTCGGTGATCAGCTCGCCGAAGACCGGCACGGTCGCCGAGGCGGTGATCACGGTGAGGAGGGAGAAGAAGAGGAAGTTGATCGGGAGGCCGAGCAGGTTGCCGCGCTTCACGGCGCCGTAGCTGCGGGCGTACCGGGAGAAGTCGCCGAAGTTGAGCATCGGGCCCGAGAAGTAGGAGACGACCAGGGCGACGGCCGAGATCATCACCGGCACCGCGGCGGCGAGGTCGAGCGGCTCGCCGGAGCCGAGGGTGAGCGAGATGTTCTCCCAGCCCGCCTGCGACACCAGGTAGACGGCCAGCACGAGCATCACCACGTAGACCGCCGGTCCCGCCCAGTCGATGAAGCGGCGAATCGACTCCATGCCCCGCCAGAACAGCGCGGCCTGCGCGACCCAGAGAATCGCGTAGGAGAGGTAGCCCAGAGCCGAGAGGCCGAGGAACGACGCCTCGGGCGTGTTCAGGGCGGCCATGCCCGGGAAGAACTTGAGGAAGACGATGTTCAGCGACTGCGCCGCCAGGTAGGTCTGCACGCCGTACCAGGCGATCGCGATCAATCCGCGGATGATCGCCGGGATGTTCGCGCCGCGGATGCCGAAGATCGCGCGGTTGATGACGGGGTAGGGCACACCGGTGACCTGGCTGGGCTTGGCGACGAGGTTGCAGAAGACCTGCACGATCACGATGCCCACCACCAGGGCGACGAGGACCTGCCAGCCGGCCAGGCCCAGCGCGAAGAGCGAGCCCGCGGTCACGTACCCGCCGACGCTGTGCACGTCCGACATCCAGAACGCGAAGATGTTGTAGCTCGACCAGCGCTGCTTCCGGAGCGGGGCGAGGTCCTCGTTGGAGAGGCGGTCGTCGTAGCCGGCGCTCGCCGCGACGGCGGGATCCGGATCGACGGGAGGAGCGGTGACTCGGGGTGCGGTGACTCGGTCGGACATGGGTGGATCCACCTCTCGGGCGGTCGTGCGCAGAGCGGCACGGAGCGGATGTGTCAGGGTGGTCGGGACGTCCGGCCGAGGAGGCGGGGCGTCGCGGAGAGCGTTCCGAGTGAAGTGATCACTTCACGCGGGCCACGCTACGAGTCGGGAGGCCGCCGCTCGTTTCGGCTCCGTTACGGCTGTGTGACGATCCGCGAGAGGGGACGGGCCATGCCCTCCGACGACACCGCGCCCGACGAGGCGGCCGCCCGGGCGATCGCGGACGGGGCCGGACTCGGCGCCCGGCTGCGGGAGCTGCGGCTCTCGGCGGGCCTGTCGCTGAAGGCACTCGCCGGGCGACTCGGCATCTCCGTGAGCGCCGTCTCGCAGATCGAGCGCGGAGCCATGCAGCCCTCGGTCGGCCGGCTGATCGCCCTCGTGGACGCGCTGGGGGTCCCGCTGTCCGCCGTGTTCGACCAGGGCGCGTCGGCGCCGGTCGAGACCGCGGTCGTCCGGGCGCGCGAGTCGGCGCCCGTGGCGCTCGAGGGCGGAGTGCTGTTCCGCCGTCTGGCGCCGCGTCCGCTGGACGCCGTCGACTTCTTCGAGTCGACCTACCCGCCGGGCTCGACCTCGACGGCGCACCGGCAGCTGCTCCGCCACGACGGGTTCGAGATGGGGACGGTGACGCTCGGAGAGCTGACGGTCGAGTTCGAGGACGAGTCGGTCATCCTCGGGCCGGGCGACGCCATCACGTTCCCGTGCGAGCGGCCGCACCGCATGGTCAACACGGGCTCGACCACGGCGATCGCGACCTGGCTGATCGTCCACCGCTGACACCGCGCCGGTGCTTCGTGCCGGACCCCTGGCGGCACCACCTGCGTATGGGACCCTGGTCCTCGCTCCTCCACAACGGGCGGACGACCGTCTCCTGTCCACACCCCGGTCGGGATCGGGGCGCGGCGGGCCCTCGGTGTCGGTACCGCCTGGTGGGCTGGTCTCCTCGACCGAGGGGTGCGGAACGTGGAGGAGCGGATGGACGGCAGGAACGACGAGGGGTGCCCGCGCTGGTGCGCGGGCGAGCACGACGAGCTGGTCGCGGCGGGGGAGCGGCTGCACCGCTCCGCGGCGAGCTCGCTCCCGGTGGTGCTCTGGGCGGGCCGAGACGGGGCCGCGGGCGCGACGGTGCACGTCTCCCTGTGCCGCCCGGGGGAGTCGGGGGAGGACAGGCTCCGCCTGGAGGCCGACGGGCTCGGCGAGGTCGACCTCGATCTCAGCTCGGGGTCGCGGCTGGCCGGCGCGGTGCTCCGGCTACTCGGCGCCGCGTGAGGTGCGCGGCGGATCGGGCGGCAGGAGGTCCGTCAGCTCGATCTCGAGCGCCTCGCAGAGCGCGAGGAGGGTGTGCAGCGTGGGGTTCGCGGGCGAGCCGGGCTTCGACTCGCCCTTCTCGAACTTCTGGTAGGTGTAGCCCGCGAGCCCGGCCGCGTGGGCGATCCGCTCCTGGCTGGCGCCCTTGGCGATGCGGGCCCGGTGCATGTTGGTGCCGAGCTCGCGGGCGTAGGTCGCCCAGTCGCGCTCGGGAGTGGGTGTCGACATGCCCGCCAGCTTCGGAGAAGTTCGGCCGCGGGTCAGCCATACACGGATGGGAAATTCCCGGTGGTCATACCCGGGTGACCACGGGCGGCGCCTCCGGAGCCCCGAGGGCCCCGCGACGGCAGCGCCTAGTATGGCCGGGTGCCAGTGAACCCCGAACTCGTCGGGCGCGTCTTCGCGCCCACGGAGCCCTATCAGGTGGGGCGCGAGAAGGTGCGCGAGTTCGCCCGCGCCGTCTCCGCGACCTCCCCCCTGCACCACGACGTCGAAGCCGCCCGCGCCGCCGGGCACCCCGACCTCGTCGCTCCGCCCACCTTCGCCGTCGTCGTGCAGGAGTTCACGCTCCAGCAGCTGCTCGCCGAGCCCGACGGCGGGATCGACTTCAGCCGCGTCGTGCACGGAGACCAGCGCTTCGTGCTGTCCCGTCCGGTCGTGGCCGGCGACGAGCTGACCGCGACCCTCTCGGTCGCCGCCATCAAGAAGCTCGGCGCCCACTCGATGGTCACCACCGAGTCCCGCATGGTCGACGCGAGCGGCGAGCACGTCGTCACCGCGATCTCGACCCTCGTGGTCAGGGGAGACGAATGAGCACCGCACTGCCCGCTCTCGCCGAGCTGAGCGTCGGCCAGGTCGTCGCCGAGAGCCGCTTCCCGATCGACCGCGGCACCCTGGTGCGCTATGCGGGCGCCTCGGGCGACTTCAACCCCATCCACTACCGCGACGACGTCGCCGCCGAGGTCGGCCTGCCCGGCGTGCTCGCGCACGGCATGCTCACGATGGGCACCGCGGTGCAGGTCGTCGTCGACTGGGTCGGCGACCCCGGACGCGTGGTCGACTACCAGGTGCGCTTCACCCGCCCCGTCGTGGTGGACCCGCGCGACGGCGCCGCGATCGACGTGGTCGCCAGGATCGGTGCTGTGAACGCCGAGGAGGGCTGGGTCCGCGTCGACCTCGCCGTCTCGGTCGAGGGCCAGTCTGTCCTCGGCAAGGCCCAGGCACGGGTCCGACTCGCGTGACCTCCGCGCCGCTGCTCTCCGCCCTGACCACCCTCCGCGTCGGCGGACCCGCCGAGCGCCTCGTCGAGCCCGCCACCGAGGCGGAGCTGGTCGAGACGCTCGTCGGCCTGTGGTCGGACGACGAGCCGTGGCTGCTGCTCGGCGGCGGCTCCAACCTCCTCGTGGGCGACGACGGGGTCGAGGGCACGGTCGTGCGCGTGCGCACCACCGGCGTCGAGCGGCTCCCCTCCGACGAGCCGGGGCGCGTGCTCCTGCGGGTCCAGGCGGGCGAGTCGTGGGACGGCCTCGTCGCGACGACCGTGGAGCGCGGCTGGGCGGGCCTCGAGGCCCTCAGCGGCATCCCCGGCACGGTCGGTGCGTCGCCCGTGCAGAACATCGGCGCCTACGGCCAGGAGCTCTCGGACACGCTGGTCGCGGTCGACTTCCTCGACGAGGGCGCCCGCGAGCCCGTCCGGCTGACGGCGGAGGAGCTGCAGTTCGCCTACCGCACCTCCGTGATCAAGCAGGGCCGCCGGGGCGCGGTGCTGGCCGTCGAGTTCGCGCTCGAGGAGGTCGGCGCCGAGGGCGACGGCACTCCCGTCGCCTACGGTCAGCTGGCGTCGGCGCTCGGAGTCGCGCTCGGCGACCGCGTACCGCTCGCGCGGGTGCGCGAGACCGTGCTGGCGCTGCGTGCGGGCAAGGGCATGGTCCTCGATCCGGAGGACCCGGACACCGCGAGCGCCGGCTCCTTCTTCACCAACCCCCTCGTCACGAGCGCGTTCGCCGACTCCCTGCCGCCCGAGGCGCCGCGCTGGCCGGTCGAGCCGACGGCGGAGGCGCCCGTCATCACCCCGCTCGCCGCGGTCGAGGCAGGAGCGCCCGTCGGGCTGCCCGTGCCTCCCCGCGCCGACGGCCTGGTGAAGCTCAGCGCCGCGTGGCTGATCGAGCACGCCGGCGTCTCGCGCGGTTTCGCCCTGCCCGGCTCGCGGGCCGCCGTGTCGAGCAAGCACACCCTCGCCCTGACCAACCGCGGAGGAGCGACGGCCGAACAGGTCGCTGAGCTCGCCCGGTACGTCCAGGGCCGCGTCCTGGCGGAGTTCGGCGTGCTGCTGCACCCCGAGCCCGTCGTGGTCGGCACCGCGGTCTGAGTCCGCGCGGTCTGCGCGCGCAGGCCCCGCGCTCGCGGGGACGCGCGCCCTCCGGCCGCGGCCTCCTCCGGCTCAGCTGTCGCGGCGGATCCAGCGGAAGCCGAAGCGGCAGGCGACGAGCCCCACGACGAGCCAGATACCGAGCACCAGCGCGACGCCGCCGAGGTCCCACGACCCGTTCACCTCCGCCTCCTCGAACCCGCTCGGCAGGAACACGGCGCGCATGCCCTGCGCGATCCACTTGAGCGGGAAGACGCTCGCCGTGTTCTGCAGCCAGTCCGGCAGCGTCGTGAACGACAGGTACGACCCCGAGATGAACTGCAGCACGAGCAGCGGCGGCACGATCACGGCGGTCGCGCTCTTGCCCGAGCGGGGCAGCGCGGAGACGGCGATGCCGAGGATGGCCGACGTCGCGACTCCTGCCAGGTAGACCCAGGCGAAGGTCGCCCAGCGTCCGCTGTCGGTGGGCAGCTCGACCGAGAACACCGTCGCCGCGACGAGGAGCAGCAGGGCCGTCTGCGCGAGGCTCGTCACGAGCACCTGGCCGAACTTGCCGATGAAGTAGCTGAAGACCGGCAGCGGTGCCCCCGCGAGGCGCTTGAGCGTGCCGTCGCCGCGCTCGACCGCGATGTCGACGCCCAGGTTCTGGACGCCCGAGAGCAGGATCCCGGCCGCGGCGAGGCCCGGCACGTAGTACTCGGCCATCGGGATGCCCGGGTCCTGCGGGTTCGCCTGCATCACCGCGGTGTCGCCGAACGCGACCGAGAAGATCGTCAGGAGCAGCACCGGGAAGAGGAAGGTGAAGAACACCTGGTCCGGAGCGCGGAAGTACGAGCGGATCTCGTAGCGGGCGCGGGCGAGTCCGAGGCGGACGGTGCGTCCCGGGCCGGTGGAGAGGGTGCGGGGGCGGGTGGCGACGGCGGTCACGCGGGCTCTCCGATCAGGTCGACCGCGTCGCGGTCCTCGCGGATGAGGTCGAGGTAGATGTCCTCGAGGCTGGGGCGGACGACCTCGAGCGCCGTCGGCTCCCCGATCCGGGCGTGCAGCTCGGCGACGGTCCGGGCGGGCTCGGTGGTGCGCAGCCGGTGCAGCACGCCGTCCTCGCGCCACTGCACGATCGGGACGCGCGCCTCGTCCCCTCCGATCGCGCTCATCGGGCCGATGGCCAGGAGCCGCCCGCCGGAGATCACGGCGGCGCGGTCGCCGAGGCGGGCGGCCTCGTCGAGGTAGTGGGTGGTGAGCAGGATGGTCGTGCCCTCGCTCTTGAGCAGGGCGATCAGGTCCCAGAAGGAGTGGCGGGCCTCGGGGTCGAAGCCCGTGGTGGGCTCGTCGAGGAACACCAGCTCGGGGCGGCCGATGATGCCGAGGGCGACGTCGACGCGGCGGCGCTGGCCGCCCGAGAGGCGTCCGATGCGCGAGCGGGCCTTGGACGTCAGCCCGACGGCCTCGATGGTCTCGTCGACGTCGCGCGGTCGCGGATAGAGGCTGGCGAAGTGCGCGATCTGCTCGCGGACCGTCGCGTTGCCGGACTCGCCGCTGGACTGCAGGACGATCCCCAGACGCGCCTTCCATGCCAGGTCGCCGTGGCGCGGGTCGACCCCGAGCACCGACACCTCGCCGCCGGAGCGGTCGCGGTAGCCCTCGAGGATCTCGATGGTCGTCGACTTGCCGGCGCCGTTGGGGCCGAGGAGCGCGAAGGTCTCGCCCCGGTGGATGTCGAAGGAGACTCCCGCGACCGCCGGAGCGCCCCCGTAGTCCTTCCGCAGGTCGCGGACTCGGACGGCGTGGTCTTCGCTCATCGTCACAGCGTGCCCTGTCGCACCCCTCCGGCGACAGTGATCCCCGATTTCCGCCTCCCTCTTGCCCTCCCCGCCCCGAGATGCCAGGCACCCCTCACCTGTCGGACAGGCGCGTCGCAGTACCCGCCGTCACCGTGCGGCACGGTCGAGCGGCGATCGGCGATCCGCGCGTCACGGATCGTCGTCCGCGCTGCGCACCCCGCTCTCTGCGACGCACCCCCGTCGTCGAGCCGCCGCTGCCGATCGACGGCGCAGGCGGAGGAGGGCTAAACGGTGCCGAAGAGCCGCTGCAAGCGGCGCACGCCCTCGAGGAGCGCGTCGTCGCCGAGGGCGTAGGACAGGCGGAGGTAGCCGCTCGGACCGAAGGCCTCGCCGGGGACGGTGGCGACCTCGGCCTGCTCGAGGATGAGGTCGGCGAGCTCGAGGGAGGTCGTCGGGGTGGTGCCGTTCCACTCGCGGTTCAGCAGCCCGTTCACGTCGGGGTAGACGTAGAACGCGCCGCCGGGGGTGGGGCACTCGATCCCGTCGATCGCGTTCAGCTCGGCGACGATGGTGCGGCGGCGGCGGTCGAAGGCCAGGCGCATCTCCTCGGCCGGCTCCTGCGGGCCGGTGAGGGCGGCGATCGCGGCGCGCTGCGAGATGTTCGAGACGTTGCTCGAGAGGTGCGACTGCAGGTTCGAGGCGCCCTTGATCGCGTCGGCCGGGCCGACCATCCATCCGACGCGCCAGCCGGTCATCGCGTACGTCTTCGCGACGCCGTTGACGAGGATCGTCCGGTCGCGCAGGGCCGGCACGGCCTCGACGATCGAGGTCGCGTGCTCGAGCGGGCTCGCGTCGTCCTGGTCGCCGGCGGAGTAGACGAGGTTCTGGTAGATCTCGTCGGCGATGATCCAGAGGCCGTGCTCCTCGGCCCACTCGCCGATCTCGCGGGTCTGCTCGGCCGAGTAGACGGCGCCGGTGGGGTTGGAGGGGGAGACGAACAGGAGCACCTTGGTGCGCTCGGTGCGCGCGGCCTCCAGCTGCTCGACCGTGACCAGGTAGCCCTGGTCGGCGCCGGCGAACACGTCCACCTGCACGCCGCCGGCGAGCTTGATCGCCTCCGGGTAGGTGGTCCAGTACGGGGTCGGCACCAGCACCTCGTCGCCGTCGTCCAAGAGGGTCTGGAAGGCCTGGTAGACGGCCTGCTTGCCGCCGTTGGTGACCACGACCTGCGAGGGGTCGACGGCCCATCCGGAGTCGCGCGCCGTCTTCTCCGCGATGGCCGCGCGGAGGTCGGGGAGGCCCGCCGCGGGGGTGTAGCGGTAGTTCCCCGGGTCGAGCACGGCGGCCGAGGCGGCCTCGACGATGTGCTCGGGAGTGAGGAAGTCGGGCTCGCCGGCGGCGTAGGACACGACCGGGCGGCCCTGGGCCTGGAGGGCCTTCGCCTTGGCGTCGACCTTCAGAGTGGCGGACTCGGCGATGGCGGCGATGCGGGCGGAGATGCGCGTGGTGGAGGACACGACGGCCAGCGTATCCTGCGCGCGCACGGGGCTCCGAGGCCCCCCGCCGCTCGGCTGGACACGCCCTGCGGGTCCACGTACACTCGTCCGAGGTAGTCGATCTCTGCCCTCATCCACAGCGCCCGCGAGGGTCGTGGCGGTGGGGCGGCGGGTCGGTCTCCTCCTCGGATGCTCGCAACGGCATCCATAGGGCGGTGGCTCAATTGGTAGAGCAGCGGTCTCCAAAACCGCAGGTTGCAGGTTCGAGCCCTGTCCGCCCTGCACATCGATGCCCGTCGCACGCGGTCCCCGCGACGCTGCGGTCATCGGTCCAGGGCCGCCCATGACGGGCGGTCGGCCACACCGGAGGTTCCGGTGCGGGAAAGGTGCGTGCAGGTGGCCGGGAAAGCAGTCGACGAGCCGAGCGAGGACGTCGTCGCGATCGCCAATCAGCAGCGAGCCGCGCGGCGCAACCCGTTCGCGCGCATCGCCCTCTTCATCCGGCAGGTCATCGCCGAGCTGAAGAAGGTCGTGACGCCCACCCGCAAGGAGCTGGGCAATTACGTCGTGGTCGTGCTGATCTTCGTCGTCATCATGATGGCGCTGGTGTCCTTCCTCGACTGGGTGTTCGCCCTGGCCGTGACGTACGTGTTCGGCACACCCGCCGCCTGACCCGAGAGCATCCGGGCCGCGCGAGCGGAGGGTGCCGGCGACAGCGGGACGCGCCCCGAGGGGCGCGACCGATCGATCGAGAGAGAGTTGTGACGAGTGTCTGACAGAAACCGCGACGACGTCGACTGGGCGACGGCTGCCGAGCAGTCGTCGGAGGTCGAGGAGGAGCAGGAGGGCGACGTCCAGTCGCAGGCTGAGGACGCCGTCGAGCCCGCCGAGCAGGGTGCGCTGAGCATCATCGACGAGAACGAGTCCGAGGACGACCTCGCCTCCGACCTCGAGGCAGCGCTGGACGCCATCGGCTCTGTCGACGACCCCGAGGCCGACTCCGCGGTCGACGAGGCCGCGCACATCGACACCGTCGAGGAGGCCGAAGCGGCCCTCGAGGCCGTCGAGGACGAGGCCGAGGTCGCCGCCGAGGACGCCGAGGCCGCCGGTGAGGACCTCGCCGACATCGACCCGTACGAGGCCTTCCGCACCGAGCTGCGCGGCAAGCCGGGCAAGTGGTACGTCATCCACTCCTACGCCGGCTTCGAGAAGCGCGTGAAGTCCAACATCGAGAACCGCAAGGTCTCGCTCGAGGCCGAGGACTACATCTTCGAGGTCCAGGTCCCGATGGAGGACGTGGTCGAGATCAAGAACGGCCAGCGCAAGATGGTCACCCGCGTGCGCATCCCCGGCTACGTGCTGGTGCGCATGGACCTCAACGAGGACTCGTGGTCGGTCGTCCGCCACACGCCGGGCGTCACCGGCTTCGTGGGCAACGCCCACAACCCGACCCCGCTGCGCTTCGAGGAGGCCTTCACGATGCTGAAGAGCCTCGTCGAGATCAAGGACGTCGCCCCCTCGAAGACCTCCGGCGCCAAGGGCCAGAAGCAGGCCCAGCGCGTGCTGCCCGCCGAGGTCGACTTCGAGATCGGCGAGACCATCACCATCAAGGAGGGCTCGTTCGCGGGTCTTCCCGGCTCGATCAGCGAGATCAAGCCCGAGAGCGGCAAGCTCACCGTGCTCGTCTCGCTCTTCGAGCGCGAGACCCCGGTCGAGCTGTCGTTCGACCAGGTCACCAAGCTCTGACGCGTCGCCTCCGCGCCGCGTGAACGCCCCCTCCGCACGTCGGAGGGGGCGTTCGCCGTTCCGGGCGGCGCCCCCTCCGGCACCGCCCCACGCGCCCCCGGGCGTCGGCCCCTCCTCCGCCCTGTCGGGGGTGGCCCCGCTCGTGTAAGCTCGTACGGGTTTTCGTGTCGGCGCCCGCCTCTGTGCGCGCCGGACGACCCTCCTCCACCGCGATCCGGCACCGTCGGATGCGCGGGAGAGCGGCCGGGAGCCCCCGACCGCTCGAACCCTGAGAAAAGGAATCAGAATGGCCCCCAAGAAGAAGGTCACCGGCCTGATCAAGCTCCAGATCAAGGCCGGCGCGGCCAACCCCGCGCCCCCGATCGGTCCGGCGCTCGGTCAGCACGGCGTCAACATCATGGAGTTCTGCAAGGCGTACAACGCGCAGACCGAGTCGCAGCGCGGCAACGTCATCCCCGTCGAGATCACCGTCTACGAGGACCGCTCGTTCACCTTCGTGCTGAAGACCCCGCCCGCGGCGGAGCTCATCAAGAAGGCCGCCGGCGTCGCCAAGGGCTCCTCGACCCCGCACACCGTGAAGGTCGCGAAGCTCACCCAGGCGCAGGTCCGCGAGATCGCCGAGGCGAAGCAGGTCGACCTGAACGCCAACGACATCGACGCCGCCGCGAAGATCATCGCCGGCACCGCCCGTTCGATGGGCATCACGGTCGAGTAGCGCGACGCGCTGCTCGACGGCGGGAGCGACGCGCCCACCGGCGCTGACTCACCGCGGAAGCCTCGAGAACCCGACGGCGGCCCCTCAGCGGGGTCGCGCGCCCGGTCCGGAAACGCCTCCGCAGGCCCTCTCCGCCTCCCGCGAGCAGCACGCATGGCCGCGATCGCGGCACCACCAGAACTCCATCACCCCCGTGGGAGAGCCCGCCAGGCTCTAGAACCACATTCTCGTTTCAAGGAGAAACAACATGGCACAGAAGTCGAAGGCCTACCGGGCCGCCGCGGCCAAGCTCGAAGAGGGCAAGTTCTACACGGCCGACGAGGCCGTCGCGCTCGCCCGCGAGACCGGTTCCGCCAAGTTCAACAGCACCGTCGAGGTCGCCCTCAAGCTCGGTGTCGACCCCCGCAAGGCCGACCAGATGGTCCGCGGCACGGTCATCCTGCCCCACGGCACGGGCAAGACCGCCCGCGTCATCGTGTTCGCGACCGGTCCGGCCGCCGAGGCCGCGCTGGCCGCCGGTGCCGACGAGGTCGGAGGCGCCGAGCTCATCGAGAAGGTCGCGGGCGGGTACACCTCGTTCGACTCCGCCGTCTCGACCCCGGAGCTCATGGGCCAGGTCGGCCGTCTCGGAAAGGTGCTCGGCCCCCGCGGCCTCATGCCCAACCCGAAGACCGGCACCGTGACCCCGGACGTGGCGAAGGCCGTGACCGAGATCAAGGGCGGAAAGATCGAGTTCCGCGTCGACAAGCACGCCAACGTGCACCTCGTCGTGGGCAAGGCCGCGTTCTCCGAGGAGCAGCTCCAGGAGAACTTCAAGACCGCGCTCGACGAGATCCTCCGGCTCAAGCCGTCCTCCTCGAAGGGCCGCTACATCCAGAAGGCCGCCGTCTCGACGACCTTCGGCCCCGGCATCCCGCTGGACGTCAACGTCCTGGCCTGAGCCGAGCACGCACTGACGTGAGGAGGGGGTCCGCTTCGGCGGGCCCCCTCCTTCGTCGTCCCGGCATACTGGACCGGTGATCCGCCGCTCCGCTCCGCCGCGCGTCCCGTGACCGTCCGCCGCGCGTCGGCCGCCGATGCCGAGGCCCTGGCCGAGCTGGCCGCCGCGACCTTCCCGCTGGCCTGCCCGCCGCACACCACCGCGGAGGCGAAGGCCGAGTTCGTGCGCACCGTGCTCTCGGTCGAGCGCTTCCGCGACCACCTCGCCGATCCGCTCCGCTCGCTCCTGGTCGACGACGACTCCGGCGCGCTGACCGGCTACGCGATGCTCGTGCGCGGGGAGCCCGCCGACGCCGACGTCGTCGCGGCGATCCGGCTGCGTCCGACCGTCGAGCTCAGCAAGTTCTACCTCCTGCCCGGCCGGCACGGCTCCGGTGCGGCGGCCGCGCTGATGGCCGCGACCCTCGAGGAGGCGCTGGATCACGGTGCCGCGGGCGTCTGGCTCGGCGTCAACGAGGAGAATGCGCGTGCTCAGCGGTTCTACTCCAAGCACGGCTTCGCGGTCGTCGGCCGCAAGCGCTTCCTCGTCGGCGACCGCTGGGAGGACGACTTCGTCCTCGAGCGCTCTCTCGCCTGACCCTCCCCGCGAGACGCCGCCCGGGTACGCGACACGCTCCGCGTGGCGTACCGGAGCGGCATCTCGCCGAGGTCAGCCCTCGGAGACGGTGAGGACGATCTTGCCGCGGGTGTGGCCCGTCTCGAGCTGCTCGTGCGCCTCGCAGGCGCGGGCGAGGGGGAAGATGCCGTCGATGAAGACGCGGACGTCGCCCGACTCGAGAAGGCGCGAGACCACGCCGAGGGTCGCCCCGTCGGGAGCGACGCGGTAGGTGGAGGCGCGGACGCCCGCAGCGGCCGCCTCCTCGAAGAACCCGGGCCAGCTCCCGGTGGGCGCGTTCACGATCAGGCCCCCGGGGCGGAGGACCCTCAGCGAGCGCGAGCCCGTGTCGTCGTGGACGTTGCCGACCAGATCGATGACCACGTCGACGCCGGACAGCAGCTCGTCGAAGCGCTCGGCCGTGTGGTCGATCACCTGCGCGGCGCCGAGCTCGTGCAGCCACTGCAGGTTGCGGGTCGAGCCGGTCGCGATCACCGAGGCGCCGAAGTAGGCGGCGAACTGCACGGCGAAGTGGCCGACTCCGCCCGACCCGGCGTGGATGAGGATGCGCTGGCCCTCGTGCGCCTTGGCGAGCTCGACGACCATGCCCCAGGCGGTGAGCGCCGCGAGCGGGACGCCGGCCGCCTCCACGTGCGAGAGCGTCGACGGCTTCCGCGCGATGGAGACGCTCGGCACGCTGACGTATTCCGCGTAGGAGCCCGAGTAGCGCGGCACCATGACGAAGCCGTAGACCTCGTCGCCCGGCCGCAGCGGATGCGCCGGGTAGGGGCTCGAGACGACGACGCCCGAGAAGTCGTGGCCGAGGACCGCCGGGTAGGAGGCGATCTGCGAGGCGACCCCCTGGCCCGCGCGCGTCTTCGCGTCGAGCGGGTTCACGCCGGCCGCGACCACCTTCACGGTGAACTCGGCGTTGATGGCGGAGGGGGTCGGCACGGTCGCCAGGTGCAGGGCGGAGGCGTCGCCCGGCGCGTCGATCACCGCCGCCGTCATCGTGTCGGGGAGGACGACCTCCTCCGGGATCTCGCCGATCGCGAGGCCGTGCCCGAGCGCGCTGGTGTGCATCGTCGCCTTTCCTGTCGCTGAGGCGTGCGGGTGGAGCGTGCCGAGGACGTCGCCCCCGATCCCCGCATCCGACGCCGCGACCAGTCAATCGAGGCAATGAGTCGGCGCTGTTACGGGGGTGTCACCCTCGGGAGAAGATTGGCGCGCGGAGCCGCGGGCGCCCGGTCTGGCACGATGAGGGGATGCGACGCCGACGTACCCTGCTGGTCGGCGGTGCCCTCCTGGTCCTGGCCGGGCTCGTGGTCCTCCTGGCCGCCCGGATCAGCATCGGCACCAGCCGCTGGGTCTACGTCAGCGAGATGGGCGCGCCGGACCTGCCGACGGCGGGCGCCTTCGAGGCCGCCCTTCTGCTCGTGGCGGTCGGCGGCGCGCTGATCGCCGCGGGCGCCTGGCCGGTGCGCGCCCGCCTGCTCCCCGCCCTCCGCCCGGCGGGCGCGATCCTCCTGGCGGCCGCCTGCTTCGCGCTCGCCTCGCAGGTGACCTGCACGGCGGGCTGCCCGCTGCCGGTCGGGCCGGCCTTCCGCTGGCAGGACCTCATCCACACCTCGGCCGCCGTGCTCGGCTTCGGGGCCGCCTGCGCCGCGATGCTCCAGCTGGCGACCGTGCGGGGGCGCCCGGCGGTCGCGCGGCTCTCGCTCGCCGCCGGGATCTCGGTGGCGGTCGTCGCCGGGACGGGCGGGATCCTGTCGCTCCTGCGCGTGTGGCTGCGGCTCGGCGGGACGCTCGAGTTCGTGGCAACGGCGATCGCGGTGCTCTGGCTCGCGTTCGTCGGCCTGGTGCTCGCGCTCGAGGACCTCAGCGCCGAGCGAGCCAGCCGCGGACGTGCCCGCGGATCCGGTCCTGCTGAGCGGCGAAGCCCTCGTCCCGCGACGGCACCCGCTCGCAGTCCGCATCCGGAAGAGCCCTAGCCCACGCCTCCGCGACCTCGACCGGGTGCACGGGGTCGCGGTCGGCCGCGATCACCAGGGTGCGCGCGATGACCTCGCCCAGCTCTCCGGAGTCGCGGTAGGCGGCGTTCCGTGGGATCTGGGCGAGCCGGACGGCGCGCTCGGCCGCGCGCGGGGCGCGGAACTGCAGCGTCAGCGCCTCCGCCGACGCGGGGGACACCTCGGCGGCGCGCGCGAACAGGCCCGAGGCGCGGAACATCCGCTCGCCGCGCTTCGCGCCGTGGTCGTGCAGCAGCTGCGCGATGACGGGGAACACGGTGAGGTTCTCGGGCAGCGGCTCGGCGGTGAAGGCGGGGCGCACGAAGACGGCGCGGTCGATCGGCAGCACGCGTCGGACCGCGAGGCGCAGGGCGATCGCGGCGCCCATCGAGATGCCGAGCACCGTGAGCGGCTTGTGCGCGGCTCCGGCGCGCACGACCTCCTCCGTCACCTCGTCGGCCAGCGCCTCGAGGGCGAAGTCGCCGGGCGCGCCGAGCAGCTCGGAGGCACCGTGGGCGCGGACGTCCGGAGCGATGACCTCGCTGCCGGCGGGGAGGGCGGAGCGCAGCAGCCCCAGCGGCTGGGAGCGGTCGCCGCCCAGGCCGTGCAGGAGGAGGACCGTCACCGGGCGCGCGTCCGCTCGTGCAGCTCGGCCATCAGCATCCCCGCCAGCCGCACGAGGATGTGGATCTCGTCCTCGTCGCGGTCGACCCAGCGGGAGTTCGGCTCGCCCTCGATCGGCACGAAGTCGCGGTGCTGCTCCCAGACGACGAGCGTGCGCTCGGCGCCGAGGACGTACTGCTGCCAGAAGACCTGTCGCAGGTAGTGGCGCGGGATGCTCCGCCACGGCTTCGTCGTGGTCTTGATCTCGCAGAGCTCGAGCCGGCCGTCCTCGCGGAGGCCGATGCCGTCGGGCGTGGCGAGGTGGCGCCGCTCCTGGCTCGCGTGGAAGAGGGTGCTGCTGGGCTCGATCGCGTGCTCGCTCCGCACCCAGGCGGCGATCTCGGGTTCGCGGGCGCGGCCGTGGTCGGTGAAGGCGTTGCCGCCGAAGCCGGTGCCGTAGAGCTTGTCGAGCGCTGCCCTGCCGATCGCGGCGGGGGAGGAGAGGCGGGCGACGTCGGTCGCCGTGATGCCGCGCGAGCGGGCGCGGAGCCAGGCGACGCGGTCCGAGGAGTCGGCGACGACCCTCCGGAGGTGCGGGGGCTCGGCGTCCGTGAAGACGGGCTGCGTCTCCCAGGGGAAGGAGAGCTGCAGGTCGGGCACCGATTCATTCTCTGCCCCCTGCGGCGCCCGGTCGAATCGGCACGCCGACCCGCGGCCTCTCACCGGGGCGCGACGGCCCGCGCCGGCGGCTCAGGCGTCGAGGAAGGCGTCGACGTGCGCGGGAGAGAGGAGGTGGCGCCGCACCATCAGGGCGGCACCGCGGACGCCTCCGCCCTGGGCCGCGGCCTGCACGATGTCGAGCGCGCGGGTCGCCAGGGGGAGGGAGCGGCGGTAGACGACCTCGCGGACCCCGGCGAGGACCTCGTGGCTGGCCTGGGCGATGCTGCCGCCGACGACGATGACGGACGGGTTCAGGAGGTTCACGCAGGTGGCGAGCACCTCGCCGATGTCGCGGCCGGCGGCGCGCGTGAGCTCGACGGTGGTGGGGTCCCCGCCGGTCAGCAGGGTGACGACGTCGGAGGTGCTGGCGGCGTCGATCCCGGACTCGGTCAGCCGGCGGGCGATCGCCGAGCCGCTCGCGATCGCCTCGAGGTCGGCCTCGCCGCGGTCGCCGGGGACCTGCACGTGGCCCAGGTCGCCCGCGGCTCCGAGGGCTCCGCGCTGCAGGGCGCCGCCGCTGACGATCCCGGCTCCGATGCCGGTGGAAACCTTCACGTAGAGGAGGTCGTCCACGTCGGCGTAGTGGTCGGCGTGCTCGCCGAGCGCCAGCAGGTTCACGTCGTTGTCGACGAGGACGGGCACGGGGAGGCGGCGGCCGACGAACTCCGGGATGTCGAAGCGGTCCCAGCCGGGCATGATCGGCGGCTTCACCGGGCGGCCCGTCGCATGCTCGACGGGTCCGGGGACGCCGACGCCGACTCCCGCGAGCGGGCCGGCCGCCGGAGTCCGGCCGAGCAGGGCCGCGGCGACGTCGAGGGCGTGGCCGAGGACGGCGAGGGGGCCGTCGGCGATGGCGATGCTCTCGCGGCGGCGGGCGAGGACCGTGCCGTCGAGGTCGGTCAGGGCGACGACGGCGTGCGCGGCGCCCAGGTCGACGGCGAGGAGGCTGCGCGCCCGGGGGTCGAAGGCCACGCGGGCGGCGGGACGGCCGCCGGAGGAGGGGGCGTCGTCCTGTCGGGCGACCAGGCCGGAGGCGGTGAGGACGTCGAGCTGGGCGGAGACGGCCGCGCGCGGCAGGCCCGTCTCGGCGACCACGTCGGCCCGAGTCCGGGGAGCCCCGTCGGCCAGCAGGAGCAGCAGCTCGCCGACCGCGCTGACGGTGATGCGGCGGCGCGGGGACATGGCCAGAGTCAACCACAGCGCCCGTGCTTCTGTGCGGCGGGCGCCCGACTTGGCGGGCGCGCAGGGCTAGTTTTGCTTGTCCGTGAGCAAAAGTCCGCGTAGGGTTCGAGGCACACCTTCCGATGCGATCAGGAGCCCCACCGGTGGCCACACCCCCAGACCTCTCTGTCCAGCTGTACTCGGTGCGCGAGCCGCTCGCGGCCGATCTTCCCGCCACCCTCGACCGCCTCGCGGCGATCGGCTTCACCACGGTCGAGCTCTTCGGGTTCGTCGACCTGGCCGACGCCTACCGCGCGGCGCTCCCGGCCAGCGGACTGCGCGCTCCCAGCGCCCACGCGCGCCTCCTCGGCCCTCAGGGCGACGCCACCGTCGACGAGATCCTCGACACGGCCGCCTCGCTCGGCGTCGAGACCGTGATCGACCCCTTCGTCGACCCGACCCGCTGGACCACCGCGGACGACGTCGCCCGCATCGCCGACGAGCTGAACGCGCTGGTCGACTCCGCCGCCGCCCGCGGCCTGGTGCTCGGCTACCACAACCACGCCTTCGAGTTCGAGAACCGCGTCGACGGCCGCAGCGCCTTCGAGCACCTCGCGGGCCTGCTCGACCCGCGCATGGTCCTCGAGCTCGACACCTACTGGGCGGCCGTCGGCGGCGACGACCCGGTCGAGGTGCTCGGACGCCTCGGCGACCAGGTGCGCTTCCTGCACGTGAAGGACGGCCCGATCTCGGCCGACACCCAGGAGCAGCTGCCCGCGGGCGAGGGCGCGATGGACGTCCCGGCGATCCTCGCCGCCGCTCCTCAGGCCCTGCCCGTGCTGGAGTTCGACGCCTACGCCGGCGACATCTTCGAGGGCCTGGAGTCGGCCCACCGCTACGTCTCGGGGCTCGGCGCATGAGCGGCACCGGCCGCGTGGGCGTCGGCGTCATCGGCGCCGGCAACATCAGCACCCAGTACCTGACCAACCTCACCGTCTTCCCCGACCTCGAGGTGCTCTTCGTCGCCGACATCGACCTCGAGCGGGCGAGGACCCAGGCCGAGGCCTTCGGCGTCCCCGCCTCCGGCACCGTCGAGGAGCTCCTCGCGCACGAGGGCATCGAGATCGTCGTGAACCTCACGATCCCGGCCGCGCACGTCGAGGTCGCGCGCCGCGCGGTTGAGGCGGGCAAGCACGTGTGGACCGAGAAGCCCTTCTCGCTCGACCGCGACAGCGGGATCGAGCTGCTCGCGCTGGCGAAGGACAAGGGGCTGCGCGTCGCGACCGCTCCCGACACCTTCCTGGGCGCGGGCCTCCAGACGGCGCAGCGCGTGATCGAGAGCGGAGCCATCGGCACGCCGCTCTCCGCCCTCACCCTCTTCCAGGGCCCCGGCCCCGAGTCGTGGCACCCGAACCCGGAGTTCTTCTTCGCCGAGGGCGGCGGACCGCTGCTGGACATGGGCCCGTACTACATCACCACGCTCGTGCAGAACCTCGGCCCCGTCGAGAGCGTCACCGCCGTCTCGTCCCAGGCCCGCGCCACCCGCGTGGTGGGCTCCGGCCCGAAGGAGGGCACCGAGTTCCCGGTGACCATCCCGACGCACATCGGCGGGCTGCTCCGCTTCGAGTCCGGGGCCTCGGCCCAGGGCGTGTGGAGCTTCGAGTCGAGCCTGCCGCGCACCGGCTTCGTCGAGATCAACGGCTCCGAGGGCACCCTCGTCCTCCCCGACCCGAACCAGCACGACGGAGAGATCACCCTGCACCGCCGCGGGTCCGCCGAGCCTGAGGTCATCGCGGCGACCGGCTCGACCGCCTCCCGCGGCACCGGCGTGCTCGAGCTCGCCCGCGCGATCCGGGCCGACCGCCCCGAGGCCGCCTCCGGAGACCTCGCGTATCACGTCACCGACGTGATGCTCTCGCTGCTCGAGGCCGCCGAGACCGGCGAGAAGGTCCTCGTCACCAGCTCCGTGACGCCCCGCCCCGCACTGCCCGAGAGCTGGGACCCGACCGAAGCGACCCTCTCCTGATGCCCGCGCCCCTGCGCGTCGGCGTGCTCGGCGGCGGCTTCATGGCGGCCGTGCACAGCCGCGCGGCCCGCAGCGCCGGAGCGGTGCTCGCCGGAGTCGCCTCCTCCACCCCGGAGAAGGGCGAGCGGGCGGCGGCCGAGCTCGGCGTCGAGCGCGCCTACCCGGACGCCCGGGCCCTGATCGAGGACGAGAGCATCGACCTCGTGCACGTCTGCACCCCGAACGCCACGCACGCCGCACTCGCGCTCGCGGCGATCGAGGCGGGCAAGCACGTGGTCTGCGAGAAGCCGCTCGCCGCGACGCTGCGGGAGGCGGAGTCGCTCGCTGCGGCCGCGTCCTCCGCCGGCGTGGTGGCGACCGTCCCGTTCGCCTACCGCTTCCACCCGATGGTGCGCGAGGCCCGTGCCCGCGTCGCCTCCGGCGAGACCGGCCGTCTGGTCACGGTCCGCGGGAGCTACCTCCAGGACTGGCTGCTGGGCGCCTCCGACGACAACTGGCGCGTCGACCCGGCCGCCGGCGGCCGCTCGCGCGCCTTCGGCGACATCGGCTCGCACCTGGTCGACCTGCTGGAGTTCGTCACCGGCGACCGGATCGACTCGCTCGCCGCGATCACGAGCACCGTCCACGCCGAGCGCGGCGGCCGCCCGGTGAGCACCGAGGACGTGGCCGGCCTGATCGTCCGGCTCGAGGGCGGCGCCGTCGGCACGCTCCTCGTCTCGCAGGTCACCGCGGGCCACCGCAACGAGCTGGTGCTCGAGGTGTCCGGGCTGGAGGAGTCGCTGCGCTTCGAGCAGGAGCTCCCCGAGACGCTGTGGGTCGGCCGGCGCGACAGCGCCCTGCTGGTGCCGCGCGACGCCTCGATCCTCGCGCCCGATGCGGCCCGGCTCTCGATCGTGCCGAGCGGTCATCCGATGGGCTACCAGGACGCCTTCACAGCGTTCGCCCGCGACACATACGCCGCCGTGGCGGGCGCCGACGTGGAGGGTCTGCCGACCTTCGCCGACGGCCTCCGCGCGGCGCGCATCACCGAGGCCGTGCTCGACGCGGCCGAGACAGGCGCCTGGGTGACCGTGCCCGCCGCCGACGACCGGACGGAGATCGCCGCATGAGCGACGAGAAGACCTACCCCGCCACCCACCCCGTGACGCTGTTCACCGGTCAGTGGGCCGATCTGCCCTTCGAGGAGGTCGCCCGACTCGCCGCCGAGTGGGGCTACGACGGACTCGAGATCGCGGCCTCGGGCGACCACCTCGACCTCAAGCGCGCGGACGAGGACGACGCCTACGCAGCCTCGCGCCTGGAGATCCTCGACCGCTACGGCCTCGAGGTCTTCGCCATCTCGAACCACCTCACCGGCCAGGCCGTCTGCGACGACCCGATCGACTTCCGCCACAAGGCACTCGTGCGCGACTACACCTGGGGCGACGGCGACGCGGAGGGGGTGCGTCAGCGCGCCGCCGAGGACATGAAGCGCTCGGCGCGGGTCGCCCGCAAGCTCGGCGTGGACGTGGTCGTCGGCTTCACCGGCTCGAAGATCTGGCCCTATGTGGCGCAGTTCCCGCCGGTGCCGGCCTCCGTGATCGACGAGGGGTACGAGGACTTCGCGACCCGCTGGAACCCGATCCTCGACGAGTTCGACGCGAACGGCGTGGTCTACGCGCACGAGGTGCACCCGTCCGAGATCGCCTACGACTACTGGTCGAGCGTGCGCACCCTCGAGGCGATCGGGCACCGCCCGGCCTTCGGCTTCAACTGGGACCCGTCGCACATGATGTGGCAGGACATCGACCCGGTCGGCTTCATCGTCGACTTCAAGGACCGGATCTACCACGTCGACTGCAAGGACACCCGCCTGCGCCCGAAGAACGGCCGCGCCGGCGTGCTCGGCTCGCACCTGCCGTGGGGCGACCCGCGCCGCGGCTGGGACTTCGTCTCGACGGGGCACGGCGACGTCCCGTGGGAGGACGCGTTCCGCGCGCTGGAGTCGATCGGCTACTCCGGCCCGATCTCCATCGAGTGGGAGGACGCCGGGATGGACCGCCTCCACGGCGCGAAGGAGGCCGTCGGCTTCATCCGCTCGCTGCTCTGGAGGACCCCGACCGCGTCGTTCGACGCCGCGTTCTCGAACCAGTAGCCGCGCGGCTCCCCTCGGCGGGATCCCGCTCCGGCCCGCAGCGCACGTCGCGCGCGCCGGATCGGGGTCCTGCAGGCGGGGGTGGGGTCAGTCGGCGGCCTTGGCGGCGCGCTCGGACTTGATGCGGGCCTGCTCGCGGCGGACCTCCGCGTAGCGGTTCTGCTCGACGCGCAGCCACTCGGGGACCTCGTCGAGCAGGGCCTGGATCTCGGGAGTGGTCAGCGCCTCGGTGACGCCGCCGCGGGCGAGCCCCGAGATGGAGACGTTCAGCCGGGAGGCGATGACGGAGCGGGGGTGCGGCCCCTCCTCGCGCAGCTGCACGAGCCAGGCGGGCGGGTTCGCGGCGAGCTCGTCGTACTGCTCGCGCGTGATCGCCGACTCCTGGAACTCCTCCGGGGTCGCGGGCAGGTAGACCTGCAGCTTCTTCGCCGCGGTCGCAGCCTTCATCGTCTGTGTCGCCTTGGCCATGCGGCAACCCTACCGGCGCGGCGCGGACCACCTACCCTGAGGGGATGAGCGAGCAGCCCGAGACCGTCGACCCGCAGGCCGCTCCCGAGGCGGAGGGGCGTCCGGAGGGCGGGGCGGACGCGACGGCGGACGACGCGTCGGCCGGATCGGGTGCGGTCGGCGCCGGAGCCGGAACCGAGTCGGACGACACGGACGGCGCCTCCGAGGACGGCGACTCCGACGACCTCGACTCCGACCACCTCGACTCCGACGATCTCGACGCCGAGGACAGCGACTCCGACGACAGCGATGTCGACGACGCCGACGACTCCGACGACGCCGACTCCGACGCCGAGGACGCCGTCCCCGCCGGCCCCGTGCTCGCCGTCGCCCTCGTGCCCGGCGTCACCCCCACCAAGTGGACCCGCGTCTGGGGCCAGCGCCGCTCCGATCTCCCGCTGCGCATCACCGTCGTCGCCGAGCGCGATCAGGAGCAGGCGCTGCTCGACGGCCGCGCGCAGCTGTCGTTCGTCCGCGGCGACGTCTCCTCCTCCGCCCTCAGCTCCATCCATCTCTACGACGAGCAGCCCGTCGCCGTCGTCGGCCGCGAGCACGCCCTGGCCGCCGCGGACGAGCTCGACGTCGCCGAGCTGGCCGGCGAGCACCTCCTCCAGGATCCGGAGGACGTGCCGGAGTGGGCCGCGGTCGCCGAGGAGCTCGCGGACGGCTCGCGGCGCCCGCTGCCGCGCATGGCCGGCCTCGACGACGCGGTCGAGCAGGTCGCGGCCGGCGTGGGCGTGCTGATCGTGCCGCAGTCGGTGGCGCGCGTGCACAGCCGCAAGGACGTCACCGCGGTGCCGGTGACCGGCGTCGCTCCCTCCTCCGTCCGCCTCGCCTGGGTGACGGACGACAAGGGCGACGACGTCGAGGACTTCATCGGAGTCGTCCGCGGCCGCAGCGCGAACACCACGCGCGGAACCGCCGCGACGCCGAAGGTCGAGTCGCGGGCGAAGGCCGCCAAGGCGAAGGCGCGGGAGGCGCGCGAGAAGGCGGAGAGGGCCTGCGGCGGCAAGAAGAAGCCGGCCCGCGCCAAGGCGTCCGCGCCGGCGGTGCGGCGCACCCGCAAGCCCCGCGGCCGCTGACCGTGGCCGACGACGCCGACTGGTCGCTCCGCCCCGCGACCGCGGAGGACGCCGCGGCGATCGCCGAGCTGCGCGCGGTCGTCATGCGCCCGTCGCTCGAGACGCTCGACCGCTACGACGAGCACCGCGTGCGGCACCGCTTCCTCGACGGCTACCGGCCCGAGCTCACCCGGGTGATCGAGCTCGACGGCGCCTTCGCCGGGAGCATCGCCGCGCGGGTCGAGCCGGACGCGGTCTGGATCGAGCACTTCTACCTGGCGCCGCACGCGCAGGGCCGCGGTGTCGGCGGCGCCGTCCTGCGCCGGGTGATGGCGGAGGAGGCGAGGCCGGGCCTGCCCTTCCGCCTCGACGTGCTGAAGCGCAGCGACGCCCGCCGCCTCTACGAGCGGCACGGCTTCCGGTTCGAGCGCGCTCTGGAGTGGGACGACATCCTGGTCACGCCGCCCGTCTCCTGACCCCTGATCGGGGAGGACGACGGGACGCGGGCCGCCGTTAGCATGAGCGCGATCCCCTCCGCCGGGTCGACCGCAGGGCGACCTCCTCCTGGAAGCAGGCACTCCGCCGTGTCCCCGCTCGTTCTGAGGTCCGCCGCCTCCGCGGTCCTCGTCGCCGCCCTGGCGATCAGCTCCAGCCCGCTCGCCTCCGCCGCATCGGCGGCCGCGCCGTCGGCCGCCCCCGTCGCCGCCTCCGACGCGCCCCGCTCGATCGTGCTCCCCGAGGGGCAGCCGCTCTGGCAGCCCAGCGCCGAGTCCCCCCTGCCCGCCGTGCCGGGTGAGGCGCCGAGCGCCGCCCGTGCGAGCGCTGCGGCGTCGATCAGCGGCCGTGTCGTGGTCGAGGAGGCCGACGGCTCGATCGCGACCACCACCCCCCGCGGCGCCCTCCTGAACGTCGAGGTCTGGTCGAGCGAGGCGGGGCTCCTCGGGAACCACTCCGTCGCCGGCGACCTCACCTTCAGCATCGACGGGCTCACCGCCGGGCAGACCTACTACCTGCTGATCAAGGACAACGCCGACCTGTACGCCGACCTCTGGTCCGGCGGCAGCGCCGTCGCCCGCAGCGCCGAGCCGCTCCAGGCCCCGGCGGCCGGCGTGCAGCTGCGCACCGCACGGCTGGGGTCGCTCGAGGGACGCCTGAGCGGCGTCGCGGGCGACCAGCGCGTCGACATCTGGTACCGCGACCCGGGAACCGACGGCTACTTCCGCACCGGCGAGCTCGACCTGATCACGGGCGGCGACAACCCGTACTCGTTCCAGCAGGTCGTCCCCGGCGACTACCTCGTCCGGGCGTCGAGCCGCGACGACGTGATCGACGACAGCTACTGGGACCACGTCCTCCGCTCGGGCGACGCGGGCGACGTGCGCGTCCCGGTGGGCGGATCGGCCGCCGGGATCGACCTCTCGCTGAGCAGCGACTACCAGCAGTACACCGGCCGCCTCGCCGGATCGGACCGCTACGCGACCTCGGTGGAGGCGACGGGCTACTTCTCCCCGGGCATCCCGGTGCTCTACGTGGCCAGCGGGGCGAACTGGCCGGATGCGCTGAGCGCCGGCCCGGCCGCCGCCGCCCTCGGAGGCGCGCTCCTGCTCACCGATCCCGACCGCCTGCCTCGGGTCGTCTCCGACGAGATCCGCCGCCTCCGCCCGGAGCGGGTCGTGGTCGTCGGCAGCGAGCTGAGCGTGAGCCCCGGGGTCCTCTCCGCGATCCGCTCGATCGTCGGCGGCACCGAGCGGATCGGCGGGACGGACCGCTACGACACCTCCCGCCGGATCGTCGCGGACGCCTTCGGCGCCGGCCCCTACTCGAACATGTTCGTCGCGACCGGCACGAACTTCCCCGACGCCCTGTCGGCCGCGCCGATCGCCGGCTGGCGTGCGCAGCCCGTGCTGCTGGTCGACGGTGCGACCTCGGGCGCCGACTCCGCGACCGCGACCGCGGTGCGCGACCTGGCGCCGGAGCACGTGGAGTTCCTCGGCGGCGACCCCTCGATCCGGGACGCGTACGTGGCGGACTTCGCGCGTCGCGGCCTCGCCCCCTCGGTCTCGAGGATCGCGGGCCGCGACCGCTACGAGACCAGCGTCGAGCTGAACAGCGCCTACCCCCAGTCGCTGCTGCAGGACAGCGTCTTCCTCGCCGCGGGGTCCTCCTTCGCCGACGCCCTCTCGGGAGCGACGACGGCGGCGGCCCTGGGCTCGTCCGTGCTGCTGACCGAGCGCGACTGCGTGCACGACTCGACGCTGCGCTTCCTGGCCTCCAACTCGAAGAACTACGCGTTCCTGCTCGGCGGGGAGCCGACGCTCACCGAGGACGTGGCGAACCTCCGCAACTGCGAGTACGACTTCTGACGACGCGTGCTCCCGGGGTCCGGGGCTAGGGTGCGAGCATGCCCACGAGCGATGAGACCTGGACCCTGGCCGAGCACGACGTACCGGTGTACCGCAGCGGTGAGGGCGGCCGCGCGCTGATCCTGATCCACGAGGTCTGGGGGGTCGACGGGCACATCCGCTCGGTCGCCGACCGCTACGCGGCCGAGGGCTACAGCGTCGTCGCCCCCGAGCTCCTGGCCGACAGCGGCCTGCTCGAGCAGCTCGACGAGGAGCAGCGCGCCGACTACGACCACCCGGTGCGGCGCCTGCCGCGCCAGGTCGAGCTGCGCACCTTCTTCGCCCCCGTCTTCACTCCGGAACACACGACGCGCACCGTCGCGATCCTCCGCGCCCTCGTCGAGCGGCTCCTGCGCCAGGAGGGCGCGACCAGCGTCTCCGTCACCGGGTTCTGCTACGGCGGCACCTTCTCGTGGGCGCTCGCGCTGGCCGAGCCGCGGCTGGCGGCGGCCGTGCCGTTCTACGGGCACGTCACCGCGTCCGCCGACGAGCTCGGCGCGCTGCAGGTGCCGGTGCTCGCGTTCCTGGGCGATCAGGACGCTCCCCTTGTCGAGCAGGTGCCGCGCATCCGCGAGGCGACCGAGGGCAAGGACGTCGAGGTCGTCGTCTACCCGGGAGCGGGCCACGCCTTCTTCAACGACGCGAACGAGCAGACCTACCAGGCCGAGGCGGCGACCGACGCCTGGCCGCGGGCGCTCGCGTTCCTCGGAGCGCACGCGGCCTGAGGAACGCGAGCGGGCTGCGCGGGATCAGCGGGTGAGGATCCACGCCGATAGGTAGCTGCGCGAGTCGGCGCTGTCGATCGAGGAGTCCGGCAGGCGCTCCGCCCGCGCGAGAGCCGCGGCCGGGTCGCTCGTCGCCTGCAGCATCAGCACGTAGTCGGCGAGCGGCGCGCCTGGGGCTCCGGCCACGAGCTCGTCGACCCGCGAGGGGTCGGGGAGGAACGCGGTCGACGGCGGCATCGGGATCAGCTCGATCCCCAGCAGCGCCGAGGGTGTCGCGTCGAAGAAGGTGGCGTAGTCGCGCTTGCCGCCCCAGTTGATCGCGACGAACGGCGCTTCGAAGCCGACCGGCGTCTCCGGGCTCAGCCAGAGGTCTGCAGCCGCCTGCGTCTCGAGGGAGAGCAGCCAGCGCGCCTCCTCGAGCAGCGGCGCGTTCCCGGAGGCGGCGGCCCAGAGGGCGAGGCCGTTCCAGGCGTTGACCGCCTCAGACACCGACTCCTGGTCGTTGCCGTCCCGGGCCGGCGCGAGCCCCGAGGCCCAGGAGTGGCCGCGGTACGCGTCGAACACGCGCAGCCGCGGGAACTCGGCGGTGTCGACGGGAGAGGCGAGATCCAGGGCGAGCAGGTCCGCGACGGTCCGGTACCGCTCGAGGAGGGACGGATCCTCGGAGGCCAGCATCCCGACGGCGGAGAGCAGGTAGCCGTAGTGGAAGTGGTGGTCGTTGAACGCGTCGGACCCGAACGACGGCGCGGAGCCGACGACGCCTCCGAGCACGGGGTCGTAGACGACGCACTTCACGGCGCCCGGTGCGCAGCCGCGCGGGTCGAGCCACTGGTCGAGCTCGGCGGCGATCCGGTCGTGCAGGTCGGCCGCCACCTCCTCCAGGCCGAGGTCGACGGCGAGACGGTGCAGAGCAGCGGCGCGGTAGAGCTCCTTGCCGGCTCCGTAGGTGTCGGGCGCGGCGAAGCGGGTGGCCGCGGCGTCGAGCGGCACCTGCGTCCGGAGCGTCGTCTTCTCCTCGGCCGTGAGGGAGCTGAGATCGAGCGCCCCCGACTCGACGATCGAGGGGGCGGCGCGGGAGAACGACGTTCCCGCACGGAGCCCCACCCGGCCGTAGAGCGTGTCGTAGCCGATCGCCCCCTCGGCCCCGAGGCCGAAGAACGTCTCGGCGCCGCCCTCGGTCCGCAGCGCGTAGGTCGTGGTGGTGGTGCTCGCCGTGACGTCGTGGGAGACGCTCGCGCCCTCGAGGGGCACTGCGCGACGCCGAAGCTCGTCGATCCGCGCCCTGCTCGCTCCCGGAGGCACCGCGAAGAGGAGCAGCGTGCCGTCCAGCGTCATCCGGGGGAACGTAGCGAGGGCGGCGGCGGGCGCCACCAGCCCGTACCGCTGTCCGCCCGCGGTGACCAGGAGCAGGCCGCCGGCCGCGCGCTCGGGAGCGGTGGCGCCTCCGATCAGCACCGTCTGGGCGCTCTCGGTCCGGTAGGAGGCGTAGGGCCAGCCCTCGGCTGCGACGAGCTCACCGGCACCCGCGAGGCTCCAGTGCGCGACGAGGTCGTCGAACGCGGAGAGCGCCACCGCGCTCGAGGGGACCGTCACGGTGAGATCGTCCCGGGCGAGGGCGTAGACGGTCCGCGGAGCCGCCTCCACGATCGGGAGGCCGACGGTGAAGCCGTCGGCGCGCGGCGTGACGGTGAGGATCCCCGTGTAGAGCGGGAGATCCTCCCCGAACACCGGTCCGGACACCCACGAGTTCGTCGGCGGCCGCACCCCTTCGGCGAGCCGCGGCGTCCCCGCGTAGGGGCCGGGGACCTGCGGCAGCTCCCGCGCGTGCACGGACGCTGCCACGGCCCAGTCGGACACTGAGCGGTCGGACGTGCATCCGGTGAGGCCCGCGAGCGCGAGCGCGAGGGCGAGAGCGAGGGCCGCCCCCGCCCCGCGCCTCACCGCGCGAACCCGCCGGGCGTGAAGAGCCTGCCGAGCTGGGCGACCAGCCAGCCGCCGAAGCCGTCGCCGTCGTCGCGGAGCCGCACCTCCGCCGCGACGGGAGCTCCGACCACGGTGTAGTCCTGCGTCGTGATCTCGTCGGTGCGCGCGCGGATGACGGTCGTCGCCCGCCCCTCGTGGAACCGCTCCACCTCGACGTCGTAGATCTCGGCGTCGACGGTCGTCCCGTCCGGCATCGCCACGGCGACGGTGCCGCCGATCGGGACCCGCGAGTAGTCCCGGGCGCCGAGCACGAACTCGCTCTCGAGGTGGATCGAGTCCGAGATCGCGACGACCGCGATCATCTGGTCCTCCTCGACGAAGGAGCCGATCTCGGCGTCGACCGACGTGACCACGCCGTCCAGCGCCGCCGTGAAGACCATCAGGCCGCCCTCCTCGATCCGGTAGCCGACATCGGCGCTGGTGAACGTCTTCGTCTGCATGTCGGACTCGAGGACGGTGCTCTGCAGGCTGAAGAGCACGTCGCCCTTCTCCACCGCGTCGCCGCGGGAGATCGTGAGGTCCTGGATCGTGCCCGCGTAGGGCGTCCCCAGCGAGTACTCGTCGGTGACGAGCTGAGCGCTCGCCGCCCGCACGGTGAGCGAGGAGTTGTTCGCGTAGACCAGGCCGGCGGCGGCGACGCCGAGCGCGAGGGCGCACGAGGCGAGGAAGCCGAGCCAGCGCAGCGCGGTCATGCCGCACCCACGGCGAGTCCGTGGCGTCCCGCGGCGGCGGGGCCGCTCGGAGCGACCACCTCGGCCCGGGCGGCGCGCTTCAGGAGGACGTGCTCGCGCGCCGCGATCACCGCGAACGCTCCGAGCGTGAGGGTGTTCAGGACGTTCCAGGCGAGCGCCACCGAGTACTCCGCGGTCCACTCCGCCTTGAGGAAGCCGACGACGGAGGTCGCGGCCAGGAACACCAGGAAGACCATCTGCACCTTGATGAAGTTGAAGGGCGAGGCGGCCTGCCCGGTCGCGCCCGTCGAGGTCCAGGCCGGCTTCCGGCCCGCGAGAGCGAGGAAGAACGCCTTCGTGTACATCGGGAAGGTGACGGTCGACAGCAGCAGCGTCTCCCACCGGAACGAGCCGATGATGAACAGCGCGAGCCCGATCTGCAGCACGTAGAACCCGCAGTAGAAGAGGATCCACTCGACGAGCGGCACCTCGAGGCTGACCGGCGTGATGTTCAGGTAGATCTGCAGCGGGGGCAGCACGATCAGGCCCAGCGGCACGATCCCGGTGAAGTAGAACGTGACGGTCATGAAGTACTGCACGCGCTGGTCGGTCGTGAGCCGGCGCTTCGGCGAGAACGGGTTGTGCTTGAGCAGGATCTCGAACCCGCCGACGGCCCAGCGGACCTGCTGGCGGACGAAGGCCTCGATCGTCTCGGGCGTGCGCCCGACCGCGAGGGTCATCGGCACGAAGATCGAGCGCCAGCCGCGCTCGTGCACGAAGATCGACGTCCAGATGTCCTCGGACTGCGAGCCCTCGTACATCCCGCCGATGTCGTCGAGGGCCTTGCGGCGGAAGACGGCGTTGGTGCCCACGCAGAAGGCGGAGTTGTACTTGTTCTTGCCCGGCTGGGTGAGGGCGTAGAAGACGATCTGCATGTAGGCGGAGCCGCGCGAGATGAAGTTGTGCGCGTTCCCGTAGACCTGCGGGGCCTGCACGAAGGCGACGTCGTCGTGGGCGAAGAAGGGGAGAGTCTCCTCCAGGAACTCCGGCACGGTCACGAAGTCGGCGTCGATCATCACGGCGAAGTCCGAGTCGGTCAGACGGAGCGCGTGGTTCACGTTGCCGGCCTTGGCACCCGCGCGGTCCTCGCGCACCACGTAGCGGACGCCCAGGCGCTCGGCGATCGCGGCGACCTGCGGGTCGTCCCCATCGTCGAGGAGCCACGTCACGTGGGTGCCGCGCATGTCGCGGGCCGCACGGGCAGTCTCCTCGATGATCGCGGGGTCCTCCCTGTAGGTCGTGATGAAGACGTCGACGGTGATGCGGCGGCGGCCGAGGTAGAGGTCCTCGCCGATCGGGATGCCGTCGACCGGGCTCCCGTAGAGCGTCGCTCGAGCGGAGTGGAAGGCGGAGTCGCGCGGGTCGTAGGTGCTCGACAGGGCGGTCCACATCGTGAGCGCGGCCTGGCCGATCAGGTACAGCTCGCAGATGATGACGATGGCGAACGGGAGGGGGTCGCCGATGTTGCGCGGGTTGACCAGGAAGGCGCCGTAGAGCAGAGCGCCGGCGCCGGAGAGCAGCACGATCATGATGAGCGAGGGCGACTGCTGCTTGGCGCGGCTGGTGACGGCACGGGGGCTGGCGACGCGCTGCTGGCGCGTCAGGAGCGGGCGGATCTCGGGTGGAGCGGGAGGACCAGGGCGGGCGGGGGTGCTGGGGTTCACGGGTGAGCTCTTCGGGTAGGTGGAAGCGGGGGCCCGGAGCGTCGTCGGTCGGGGGTGCCGGACGGCGCGCCGGAGGAGCGCCTGTGCGCGCGTTCGGCTCAGGTCGCTGATGCGCCGCGGTCCGTCGGGTACGGCGCGGGCGTCGGGGCCGCGGTCCCGTCGGGTACGGAGTCGCGGTGCGGAGGCCGCCCGTCATCGGGGATGTCGGCGGCGGTCCCCATGTTCGACCTGGGAGAGTGCCGGGACAAGAGCCGGAAGAGGACGTGTCCGCTAGCGGACACCCCGTTCCGACACCGCGGCTCCGCGGCGCTGAGCTCGCCGACGGCCGGAGTCAGCGCGGCCGGACCGGCAGCCAGCCCCGCCGGGACGCGAGCACGCCCGCCTGGAAGCGGCTCTCGGCGCCGAGCAGATCGAAGAGACCGGCGATGTGCCGACGGCAGGTGCGCACGCTGAGGTCCAGCCGTGCCGCGAGCGCCTCGTCGGTGAGCCCGGCGGCGAGGCCCTGCAGGATCGACCGCTGCACCGCGGAGAGGGAGGGCTCCTCCTCGGCACCTGCCGCGTGCAGGGGCGCTGCGAACTCCCACGCCGCGTCGAACACGCGCGCCAGGGTCGCCGCGAGCTCGGGGGAGCGGACGACCAGGGCGGCGCGGTCGTCCTCGTCGCGGGAGCGGGCGACGATCGCGAGGGAGCGGTCGAAGACCACCAGCCGGAAGGGCAGCGTCGGGAGGGTCCGGAACCGCGCGCCCAGCGGCTCGAGCTCCGCGACCGAGCGCCGGAGGGCCGCGTTGTCGCGGCGGCGGTCGAGGTACAGCGTCCGCCTCGCGATGCCGCGCCCGAGCAGCTCGCGGTCGACGGCGTCGCTCGCCTCGTGCCGCTCCACGCTGCTGGTGCCGGGAGCGGCGATCAGCACCTCCTCCGAGGCTCCGCGCTGCAGGTCGAGGAGCAGCCGGAGGACGGTCGCCGGGTCCTCGATCACCTCCACCTGCTCCGCGGCGGCGAGGGCACTGCGGGCGCTCCGGTAGGCGGGGACGAGGGCCATCAGCTCGCTGCGGCGGCGGGTGATCCCGGTCTGCAGCTCGAGGAGGCGCCGCTCGTCCTCGGCGATCAGCTCGGCCAGGGCGATGTCCGGCGCGGCCGTGGCGAGCGACTCCGCCCCCGCGTGCAGCGGAGCGAGCAGCCGGAGCCCGATCAGCTCGTCGCGCGCCTCGCGGAGGCCGTCGACGGTGACGCCGAGCTCGTCCGACGCGCTCTCGAGAGACCAGTCTCCGCGCACGGACGCGTGCAGGTACAGCGCGATCGCGTTCTCGCTCAGCACCGGCGGCCCCCCGTTCTCCCGACCCTCCCGAGTGTAGGAGGCGCGCACTCAGCGCCGCCGCGCGAGAACCGCGACGACGGCGAGCTCACCGGCGAGGACCAGCGCCGCCGCTCCGAACACGGCCGGGCCGACCAGCGCGGCGAGCGGAGTGAGACCGGCGTTCGCGAGGAGGGGGGCGAGGAGACCGATCACGACGCCGGTGCGGCGGCGCTGGTCCTCGCCGGTGAGCTCGCCGTCGTCGCGGTTCTCGCGCGGCGGCGCTGAGTGCGCGCCTC